>JAZADZ010000049.1:0-18480 GCA_036123135.1 Bacteroidota bacterium
TTCAGGCAAGCCAGCATTACAGCAGCATTTGCTTGAGACCCTGAGTGCGGTTGTACATTGGCCCATTCCGCTTTAAAAAGAGTTTTAACTCGTTCAATTGCAATGGTTTCAACTTGATCAACAATTTCACATCCTCCATAGTATCTTTTGTTAGGTAATCCCTCAGCATATTTATTGGTTAAAACTGAGCCCATTGCCTGCATAACTTCTGAGCTCGCATAATTTTCAGAGGCAATAAGTTCGATACCATTGGTTTGTCTTGATTTTTCTTGGTCGATAAGGTTGAAAATTTCTTTGTCTGAATGCATTATTAATTCTTTGTTACAAAGTTAGAAATTTACTTGTTTGGAGCTGTCTTAAAAAGAGGATATACTTTAAAAATCATTAACATTGAAATAACAAAAAGAGAGGACTGTAAAAAGTGACTAATTTCTATAGAGATACCGTAGAAGGAATTACTCATAACTATGGACTTTGATTTAACACAAAAAAAGTAGAATAAAATTGAAATTGTGGATAAAAAAAACACAGTTGAAATCAAAAGTCTGGAAGGTTGATTTTTGTAAATTAATTTAGACAATAAAATGGTTAGAATTAAATAAATCAAAATGAATAGAACTGAAAAAAGCCATTTTAAGTAAATAAGGGTTGTTCTTGATAGGTCCTTCACAAAAAATTCCATTGTGCTGTCAGTCATATTTACTGTAGATGCATTTCCTTGTTTAAAATGAGCTAAATAGTGCAACTGAAAGTTGATGTTTTGGAAAATGTAGTCTCTGAAAAAATCAAAAAAGATAACGCACAATACAAGAAAAAATATCACTAATTTTTTTTTACTCATGAATTGATTTTATTGCGCTAAATTTTTTAATCCAAATGAACCAAAAAAAGAAAATAAAAGAGTAGACGATTACCTGAAAAGTTACATTGTGGTTAAAGTTTAAAAGGAATGGATTGGTTGAGGAAATAATAGTAAGTACTGCAATCCGAATCACATTGATTAAATGAATGGCTACAATTCCAAGTGGAATGAACCATATTTTATGAATTATTTTCCCAGGAATTGCAAGTATAAATACAGTAAATACTCCAAAAATTTTTAAACCATTACATGGCTCTCCTATCCAAACGCCGTGACTGAAATTTTTATTTTTAATTAAAGTTATAACCATATCAGAATGCATCTCAATTGAAGTTTGATATCCAAAAAGCGAAAGCAAAAAGTTTGACTGTTTTGCTATTGCTAGCGAAATTGACTGTTGAATGTCTATTGTGTTTTCTTTTGAGGAGAAAAGAAAATCAATTTCATATAAAAAATGATACAACGAAAACCAACACACTAATCCAATCGTAAAAAATAAAATGAACGTGTAGGATTTGTTCTTAAATAGTTTTGAAAAAAAAGATATCAAAAAATTAATTTTTATTTTTTGGAAGGCCGAAGAAGGACTTATATCCAAAAAAGGCACCTATGGCAATTAAAATTCCAATACCTCCATCAACAGGAACACATGGTGGAGGCCAACAAGGAGGGCCACCCGAACCTGGAGGGCCACCACCACCAATTTGCCCTACAAGAAATGTACTTGAGAAAATAAAGAATAGGGCGATTATGTAATTAATACTACTTCTCATATTAAGTTATAAAGATAATTTACTTCTTTAACATAAAAGATAAATAAGAGTACAAATATGTCTATTTTTTGAACTATAACTTATATTTGAAATTAATATTTAGATTTTATTCAAATTGAGTAACGAACTTTCCAATAAAATTATTTCGCTCAAAGACCTTCAGTGGGTAGTTAAGGCCATTGTTAAGGGCTGGTATTTTTTTCTTTTTTTTCCAATTCTTTTCTTTTGTGTTGGCTACTTTTACAAATACAAAATTGTTCCAAATTATGCATCTAAGATTGAAATTCTTTTAAAATCTAACGACGTCTATGATTACCAGGAAAAACTATATTCTAACGTTGGTTTTTACAATTATTACGGAGATGTAACCAATCAAATTAGAATCATAACATCCTATGACTTAATTGAGAAAACACTATCTAAATTGGATTTTTCCAAATCCTACTTTATTGTTGGTAGATTAAATACTAAAGAATTTTTCTCTGGAATGCCTTTCAACGTCGATGTTGATATTTTAAATACTCGCCTTTATGAACTTCCTATTGATTTTAAGATTATCGATAAAAACAAATACTCGGTTTCTTATGAAATAGACGGTAATCTAATCAATCGAACACATTATTTTGATTCAACTGAAGTTTCTGTAGACTACTCCATAAACACGCAACTCACAAAATCGTTCAATTTTGAAAACAGTTCTGAGATAAATTATAAAATAGTCATTCATTCAATGAATTATTGGGTGAATAGAATTTTAAGCAACATAAGAGTAAATAATATTGATTACACTTCGATTTTAACCATTGAACTTGATGATGAGGTTCCACTTAGATCTAAGCTCTTCCTTGATTCACTCGCTCAAGTTTATATCGATTACACATTACAAAATCAATTTCAGATTAATGAAAATACGTTGAAATACATCAATGTTCAATTGGAAGAAGTAGTATCAATTATGGATTCTATTGAATACGATTTGCAAAATGTTCGCGATAAAAAAGGAATACTCGATATTGATAAAGAGGCTTCTGAATACTTTAGAGATTTAATGAGTCATGAGTCTGCAAAAAGAAAAATTCAGCTTAGAATTAAGTCACTAAATAACCTTAGAAACTACATTACAGCTGTTCAAGACGAAAATATTTTACCACCTTCTCTTTTTATTTTAGACGATGACGTTTACCTTGAACAATCCATCTCCAAATTTTACCAAGCTCAGCTTAAAAAAGTAGATCTTAAATATGGTGTTAAAAAAGAACACCAAGATTTATTAAAATTAAACCAATCTATAGCCAATCAAAGGAGAGATTTGCTGGTTTACATCGACAATTCAATCAAAGCATTAAAAGAAAAGAGTAAGGACGAAGACACTGAAATTGCCTTTTTTAAAAAATTAGTTAGAAATGTCCCGAAATCTGCAAGAGATTTAGAGGCGATCAATCGAAAACTTCAGGTAAATCAAAAATTATATACCTTTTTATTAGAAAAAAGAGCAAATACATATATCGCTCGCTCTGGAATCGTCCCTCAGACAAAAGTTATCGAGAAGGCAAGATTGCTAGGCAGAATTGATTCCGATTCCGATTCCTTGGTATATGTTTTTATATTAATTGGAATCTTTGTTGCATTTGCCGCCTCATTATTAAAACAAATTCTTTTTAACAAAATTGAAACATTGAGTGAACTCAGGAATTCAACTGATTTTCCTATTCTTGGTGCTGTTCCTTTTCTAAACTTAGATAAAAGTGTAATTCTTCCTGAAATAGTATCTAAATCAAATTTTGCAGAATCGTTAAGAAGTATTCGTACATCACTCAACTTTTTCAGTTCTGATAAAGATAAAAAATTGAAATCTTTTTTGATTTCTTCCATTCATCCTGGGGAAGGTAAAACATTTATGAGCGTTAATCTTTCTAGAATCATAGCAAAATCTGGAAAAAAAGTGCTGTTAGTTGATTTTGACATGCACAAACCTAAAGTTCACAAGGTATTGGGACTAGAAAATAGTAATGGTAATTCAAATTTTCTCTCAGGCAAAGAAGATATTGGTAAATTTGTAAAAGAGTTGGAAGATAATTTATTTATTCTAACAAGTGGCTTAATACCACCCAATCCCTCTGAACTAGTGCTTTCTGACCGTGTGGATGAAATTGTAAGTTTCGCAGAAAATAACTTTGACTTTTTATTTTTAGATACACCGCCAATAGGCTTTGTTAGTGATGGTTTATATTTATCATCCAAAGTCAATTCAAGCATTTTTGTAATGAATACTTCAAAAGCAAATAAAAAAGGAATCAACTTCTTTCAAGAAATTGTGAGTAAATCAAATATCAATAGCTTAGGAATTATCCTTAATGGCGTCAAGTTCAAAAAATGGAATTCTTATTATGGCTATGGCTATGGGTATGGCTACGGCTATGGCTATGGTTATGGGAATGGAAACGAGGATTGATTTTAATCTAAATCCTCAGGATATATAATCTCATTTTTTTCTATTTGATTTTTAACTTCTCTTCCTATTATTTTTGCTCTATTGCTCCATTTTATTCCATTTCCCGGAGATAGCAGATGAACATCATCTTTAGAAATTATTTGCCCTTTTTTTAATTTTTTATTTGAAGCAATAGAACGTTCTAATTTGTTTCTTGCTTCGCTTACAGTAGAAGATATAAAAATACGTTCATCGCCCATTGATTTCTCTAAGATTCGTATGTCTCTAATTAGTCTGTTCAGCCCATCAGGACCCAAAGAACCTTTATGATCAGTACCTTTCATTTTTCTATCTAAGGTGATGTGTTTTTCGATAATTTTTGCTCCCATAGCAACAGCTGCTACAGCAGCTGATATTCCAATGGTATGGTCTGAGTATCCAATTGTAAACGTGCCGTAGTTTTTTAAAAGGTAAATTATGGAATTAAGGTTTACATTTTCGGGGCGAGTTGGATACTCCGATACACAATGTAAGATGGATACATTACTATGAGATTTTAATATGATTTCAAGAGCAATATCCAACTCTTTTTTACCGGCCATCCCAGTTGAGATTATCATTGGTATTTTTGTCTCAGATAGAGCTTCTAAAAGAGGAAGATTTGTTAGGTCTCTGCTGGCCACTTTTAAAAAATCTGGTTCAAATAGCTTCAATATCGATAAGCATTTTTTTGAACATAGTGTTTCAATAAAATCAAGTTTTTTGTCCTTTGCATACTTATAACATTCGAAATGCTCCTGATTGTCAAGCTCAAGAAACTTTCGATGCTCTCCATAGGTTTTTCCAAAAGAATTTGGTGAATTGTATGCCATATTCATTTGTGAGCTAGACAATTCTTCAGACAAGTCTCTTTTGGTTAGCTTAACAGCATTAATAGTATTTATTGTTGTATTGAATACAGGCTCCACTACAGACTGATTGGCCATATCAATCATTTTTTTGGCTATTTCAACAGAACCGTTGTGATTTTGACCTATTTCTCCAATGATGTATGTTGAGTTATTTTTCATTGCTTTTAATGTTTACTTCCATTGAATCAAAATAGCTTGGATTTTCATTTAAATAGTTCATCACATCATGTTTGTCAAAATTATAGTTACTTTTTGTATCAACTAAACATGCATAGACTTTTTTCAAAACTGTGAAGTCTTCTATTGTATCTAATGTGAGCCGTATATTACTATTGCTAAACATTTGATGGATCTCAATTTTATTGATATTGAATTTTTCTGGGTTTTGATAAATATAGCTTGTCACATGTTCTTGGTGATGGTTTTTTTGAGACATTTTTTGAATTTTTTTGAGTGCTTTCAAAGAAACTTTTTCCGCCCAAAATCCGACATGAGATAGTATGCTAGGGCTACCGTTCACGCTAAAGCAAGAGTAATCGTAAGGCTCGTTTTCATTTGAAAGAATATTTAAATCGCTCATGTCTAAGAAAGGATTATCAGAACAAACTCTTACAATAGATGAAAAGTTGAAATGTTCTGCAGCATCTATAAATCGTTCAAGTACATTTTTTTCGCTTCCAACAAAAAATTCAACGTTACATTTTTTAGCGAGTTGAATAATTTTCTCATCAGATGAATTATTTGAAGTTGCTATGACGATGGGAAGTTTTGAGTTATTCCTAAGTTTTGTAATCGTAAGCTCCAATATGCCTTTACCTTCATAAAATGGTAAAAGCACCTTGTTTGGTAGACGTGTTGATCCAGTTCTCGCTTGTACGATAATTCCTGTTTGCATGCAATAATTCCGTTAGGTAAATCTAGTTAAAGTGCTTGTGTATAATTTAATTAAATTTGCATAAATTTAAATTATCCCCAATGATGAGAAAATTATTTCTTACCATAAATAGTTTATTCCTTTCTTTTGGCCATTTTTCTCAGGCCCCAGTTGGTCCTGGAGGAGTAGGTACATCAAGTGAATTATCGGTTTGGTTGGATGCATCAAAAATTACTGCCAGCGATGGAGATTTTTTGTCATCTTGGTCTGATCAATCAGGAAATGGAAATAATTTTTCTCAATCTTCTGCACCTTTGCAACCTTTCTTTAGTGCTAATAGTTCAATAAATGGTTTACCTGCAGTCAGCTTTAACAGCGATTTTATGCAATCTGGAACTATTCCTACTATTGAAAGCAATCAGCTATCTTGGATTATTGTGACCAATACTTCGAATACCAATACTCAAGTGCTTCTTCGATCGGATTATTCAAGTGGAACAACCTTCAATGCCTCCAGAATGTGGGGTAATTTTTCTACTTCAACAGAATTTATTTCTCACGCAAGAGAAATTAATGGAACAATTGTTAAGTTAATAGATTCCTATAATTTGGGAAGTCACATATGGTCTACTAGATGGAATGGGACTTCACTTTTTGAATCTTACATTGACCAATCTTTAATAGCATCAAGTAACCTCGCTGCAGCCAACCCCTCTTCTCACAATACTATTTTTTTGGGAGCTGCAAATGCTACTAACCAATATCCTTTCAGCGGTGATATTGCTGAGGTGATTGTTTTTAATGCAACCTTAAATAACGCTCAGCGAATTATTGTAGATAATTACCTAAGCACCAAATACACTATACCATTGTCCTCAAACGATTATTTTTCTTTTGATGCTACTTTTGGAAATGATTTAGCTGGAATTGGTAGAGAAGATGCATCTAACGAGCATTTAGATGCACAGGGAGAGGGAATTTTAAGAGTAACATCTTCGGGTTTAGATGACGGAGAATATCTAATTTGGGGCCATAATAATGGTCAACTATCTTCAACTGCAACTGGTATTCCTGCCTCACTTGGTGCTTCTGGAGCTATGCTTGAGAGAATATGGAGATTTTCTGAGACTGGTTCTGGATTTGGTTCTATTACAATTTCATTTGATTTATCTTCTGGAATTGCATTTGGTGATCCAAATTCTTATTATTTATACACTGATTCAGATGGGGATTTTACATCTGGAGCTGTAGGTCCAATTGGTCCATCAACAATTTCAAGTGGATCAGTATCATTTACATTAACCGATTTACAGTTAAATGATGGTGATCACTTAATTCTAGCCAATGGTGATGCCGATATCATTAGTATAGTCGACGGACAAACTTGGAATGATCCAACAACTTGGAACTGCAATTGTGTTCCAAATTCCGGAAATAATGTTACTATAGATGCAAATCATACTGTAAGAGTTCAAGCCCCATCAAGTTCTTTAGATTTAACTGTTAGTGCTTCAGGTTCTTTATCCCTTCAAGGCACCACGCTTAATATTGAGGGAAATTTAGACATGCAATCAGGCTCTAATAATTTTTTAAGTGGAGTTCTTGACGTTGAAGGTAATTTTTCAAATTCTGGAACTTCAATATCATCTGGGCTATACAGTTTTATTGGAGGCAATTGGGACAATTCACTGGGTACTTTTAATTATTCATCTGATGATTCCACGACTTTTGATGGTAATTCACCAAGTAGTATTTCAGGAAGTACTGATTGGTATATTTTAACTATTGATAATACTGCTGGTGTCTCTATTTCATCAGGAACACACAATATTTTTGGAATTCTAAATCTCGTATCGGGTTCATTCAACACTGCAAATTCAGTTACGTTAAAATCAGATGCAACCGGAACCGCTCAAATGGATAATATTGAATCTGGATCTATCATTGGAAACATCACTGTTGAAAGATTACTGTCTATGGGTACTCAGGGATGGAGAGAGATTACCTCTCCGGTGCAAGGAACAAATTTGATTGATTGGCAAAATAATGGAATCATTTTCAGTGGATTTTCGAATTCTACTTTTCCAAACTTTGCTTGGGTCAATGCGTTATCATACAGTGAACCCAATGCTCTTGGTAATAAAAATAACGGTTGGGTTGATGCAACCGACGCTTTTTCAAATGCAACAGGGCCAAGTAATGGATATCGAATCTATATGGATGCTACTGATTATACACTTTCTGTTAGCGGTACACCTTACTCCGGGACCCAAACCATAAATGTTACACAGACTGGTGGTGCTGGTAGTGGAGATGATCAAAATGGATGGAATCTTATTGGTAATCCTTATCCGTGTACAATTGATTGGAATTTAGTTTCAAAAACAGGGATTGAAGATGCAATCTGGACGTGGAATGCAACCGCTGGAAATTATGGATTATATTGGTCAGCTGGAGGAACTGCAACCAATAATGTAACCAAGGAAATTGCACACTCTCAAGCTTTTTGGGTTAAAGCTATTCAAGCATCAGGAAATGTAACTATTGATGAAAATGACAAGATAAGAGTTGATAAGGCTTTTGTAAAAAGCTCATCCACATCAAACGACATGCACATTCATTTGAACGGAAATCAGAATACGTATTCAGATGAAATAATTGTAAGAAGAGTTTCTAATGCATCCGATTCTTATGACTTAGGTCTCGAGTTTCCAAAACTATTTACTGAGCTTCCAGATTTAGCTCCAAGTTTGTCTGTTTTATGCGAAGATTCAATAGACTTGAGTGTAGCTGCAGTAGATAAAGATTCTAATTCTGAAATTAAATTAAAAGCTAATTCTGGGTTGAATGCTCAAGGAACATATACTTTGAATTTTACAATTCCTGAGGGTTTTATGAATTATGGTTGTATACATCTAGAAGACCTGCACAATGGAATAATCACTGACTTAAGAGTTGATTCCTCTTATACGTTTCAATCTAGTGACACAACAACTGTTCCAAGATTTTTACTTAAAATGTTTAGAGATTATAACGTGTCTTCAATCGATGCCTCATGTTTTAATTATGATGATGCTAGTATAACTATTGAAGGGGATTTCTTGAATGCAAATACCTATGATATTTTTTCCAGTGGCACATTAGTTTCTTCAACAACTGCAAATGGAAATACAGTAGTATTTGATGACTTATATTCTGGTAATTATCAAATTTATACAAATCAAATTTTGTCTTGTGACAACAACATTTCAGAAATTGTAATTACTGAACCCGATGAAGTTTTAGCAGAATTTTCCTACAACAGCGATACATTGATTTTAGGTTCTCAGCCCGTTCAATTGCAACTTACAAATCAAAGCTTGGGTGCAGACATATATGCTTGGGATTTTGACGATGGTAATTTTTCATATGAAATTCATCCAATAAATTTTTATACTTTTTCGGGTGATTTTACGGTTAGATTGGTTGCTGAAAATAGTTTATTACCTTCCTGTTACGATGACGTTTTTCATACCATTACTGTTTTAGATTCACTCTCAACTGGGCTAAATAACCCTACAACAGAAACAGTTGAAATTGAGGCTTATAAGTTTGGTAATGAAATTATTATACAATCTTCAGCTAATCTAAAAGATGCTAAAATCGAAGTGTATAACTCTATTGGACAGCTTTTAAAATATAAAAATATTGATTTAGCAAGTTTTGAAGTAATTAGGATTCCGTTGGATGGCAAAAATCAGATTTATTTTCTTGTTGTTTCAAATTCAGAACAAGTAAAAACGTTTAAGTTGTTTTAAAAAAACCGTTTGTAAAACCATTTAAATTTTGTTCGATTGAATCAAAATCAGAAATCATTTTTTTGTTGTTGACCTTCACCATGTTTCTTTTGTTTAAAGCCAATGTTAGATTAATTTCGTTTGTACAATAGTCAAAAATTTTGTCTTTTATTTCACATTCGTAAATTTTGAATCCCTCAGGATGAATGATGGCTGATCTGATGTTGAACTCTAAAGCATCTATGCAAACAGATGACCATAAGGTAACGTTGTAACAACAATTTTTCAGCAGTATAGATAATGGAAGAGATGATGCATAATCTATATTGACATTTTTCATTTTTTCTATTCCTCTGTAATTTACATCCTCTTTAGATTGTCTAGGATGTCTTCGAATTAACCAAAATAAATCATGATTTGCAGCTATTACATTTACCATCCATTTTGGTATTGTATTTTCTTTTCCCAATGGTTGCAAGGCGAAAAGAATACATCTTTTAGATTGGATTTTTTTTAAAAATAAAGATTGGTTACTGTTCAATTGAAAAGGGTTTTTGTGTATGCACTTAGAAAGCCATATGTTTCCTCCAGAAATGGTTTGGTGATGAATTAATTCCTTAGGGAAATATTCAGTTATATTATTTGAAAAAAAATCACCCCATGTCCAAAAAAAATCTGGAAGTAATTTATATCCATTTTTTGGAAAAATGCTCCAACAAGACATCATGTGATTGTACTTTCCATTTTTACCGTGTTGTATGTCAACAACTTTTATACCTAGTTTTTTAGCAGCTAATGTTAAGCCCATGTTTTCTATAGAATAAAACATTTTAAAAAAAACAACTTTCGGTTTAGATTTGGATAGAACTTTTAAAAATAAATGTTCATAGGCTAAAACCTTTATAAAATTATTGACACAAAAAGTCAGATCAATTGTCAAATTCAAATCTTTAGCTAACCTCATAAAAATTTTTCGAATGGATTTTGTAGTAAAAAAGGATAACAAATAATATTTCGAATAATTGTACAACAGCAATTCCTCACAGTGGATAGTTAAGCTTGGGTAAAGAGGATTAAATGTACTATCAGTGGTTGTAGTAATTTTTGTAATTTTTTTGGTCTTTTTTAGTATTTCATAGAACGGATCACAATACCTGTTGTAAGAACGATTGTTGAATTTATCGATATAGTCATCTTGTTGATCTGCGATAAGTACTTGAGTTTTTTCTATGTTAAGTTCTTTGAGCTGAGTGTTAAATCTTCTTTTTGATCGAATTAAAATTAAAAGATGAGTTGCAAAAAGCTTAAGGTTTAAGAGATTGTTTTTTTTTATGGATTTAATTTCTATTCCTCTTCTTTGTTTTAAATATGAATCTAGAATACATCTTCTAACCCAAGGCCATAATTCAATGGATTTATACCTGTATTTGAGTACTGATTTGGAGCGTTCAATTTCAAGAATTTTTAAGCAGTCTCTATATATCCTATCGTTCTCCAAAAATTTAAATCTATTTTTTTTGGCTCATACATTCCTCAATTAATTTACACACTAAATTAAAATCAACTTGTTTTACAGTTGGGAGATTAATTCCTCTTGCTGATATTTCTTTGGATTTTGTACAATTCTGAGAAAATTTTTTGTAAATGGGCATTTCCGATAGGCAATAAAAGAATTTTCTTGTATCAATATTCCTCTTTTGAAGATGATTGATAATTAAATCTCTTTTTGAAGCAGGAACGAGAATTGATACAAGCCATACTACTCGATTTGAGTTCGACTGATTGATTTGCCATTTTACATTAAGATGCTGTAGCTTATTTTTGTACGTAGATTCGATATCATTGTTTGAAGATAAAATAGAATTGATTTTTTCAAGTTGTGCACATCCAATGGCTGCTTGAAGATTGGTCATCCTGTAATTAAATCCAATTTCCTTGTGCCAATATCTTTTTTCAGTTGACATGCCATGATCTCTCAATAGCTTCATTCTGTCGTTGAGTTTCTTTGAATTTGTTATGCACATTCCTCCCTCACCAGTGGTAATAATCTTGTTGCCAAAAAATGAAAAAGTTGAAATATGTCCAAAACTACCCACTTTTTTGCCTTTAAATGTGGCTCCATGAGCTTCTGCGCAATCTTCAATTACATACAAATCAAATTCTTTGGCAATGCTCATAATTTTTTCCATATCGCACGGTTGGCCGTATACATGTACAGGAATAATTGCTTTAGTTTTTTTGGAAATAGCTGTTCTTATCTTTTCTGGGCATATGGTCCAAGTGGATTCATCAACATCTACAATAACTGGTGTAGCTCCAGTGTAGATCACGGGATTAACGGTGGCAGCAAAAGTCAAGTCAGGTACAATAACTTCATCACCTATGCCTATGTCGAGTGCTTTTAATGCCAAATGAATCGAAACCGTACCGTTTGCTGTTGCAACCCCATAGGAACTGTCACAAAAAGTTGAAAAGTCTTTTTCGAAGCGATCTAGGTAAGCACCTTTGCTTGAAATCCAAGTTGATAACAAAGCATCCGTTAGGTATTTAAATTCATTTCCTTCTAATTTAGGTTGTGCAACTGGAGTGTAATGCGTCTTATGCTCGGATCTAAAATAATCAATGAGTTTTCCTTCTTTTGAAACTATTGGGATTATTCTTACTCTTCTATCGACCTCCTTTAAGAGCTTTTCAATGGACTCACCTTCCCTGGCGAACACATAATTATTATAGTCTTCTTTTTTTAGAAAACTATCTAATTTTCTTCCATCGATTAGTAATCTTCTGATATCACCATCTGTAATTAGTCCAATAAGTTTTGAGTCTACATCTGTAATAAATGCAATTCCTGCCGGTTCATTGTTAATAAATGACAATGCTTCCTTAATAGAAATATCTTTATGACAGATTGAATCTTTCAAAATTTGGATAGTTTACTGAGCCAGTAATAAGCTTTTTTAATATGACTAATATCTTCATAAATTTCTAAAGTGACTGTCTTGTTCAGTGGAGGATTTCTAACAAGGTGGTTATAAATTGCTGATTTTTCTTTAATTGGATGGTTTGAGTCCGAAAAACCCTCATTGTCGCTTAGGTGAATGTAATCTGTAGATTCAATGAATCGGTCAAATTCCTCAGCTGCCTTGAGATTTAATGTTTTTGAGCTTACATAAGAATGCCCGTAATCGAATATATAATTAAAAGAGGATAGTTTTTTCTTGAAAAATTTTATTTCGTCAGAAGTCACAAAAAGAAACGGGTTTGATTGGAAACTTTTATAATTTTCTTTGGATAAAACATTGTTTTCAATGTAAAGTTTGATGTCTTTTTGCTTAGCGTAAAGTGAAATTACATTATAATTTTTGATGAAATTATTCAATGCTATCTCCTTGTCGAAAAGTTCTTGTGACTCTATTTTTTTTCCAATCTGATTTACTGGAATATGTATTAAAAATCCAGCATGGAATCCAATTTTTTTCGCCTCTAAAGTGTGAGCACAATCAATAGCTTTTTTTGCATGTTCGATGCTTTTTATTGCTATTTCTTTATTTGGCGATGCAAGATTAAAGACAAATGGAATTTTGGGAGGCGGAAAATAATTATGAATCAGAAAATTCAATTGATATTTATGTTTAAGTTCCATTAATTCATCTAACCATCCATCATAATACTTTGTACCTCCAGAAAGTTCAATATTTCGAAAATCATTTTCGATAAGTGTTGTAACAGCATCTGCAATTTTTTGTTTTTTTATTGAACTGGAAGAAATGAAAATCATTGTAGTTGTTTCGCTGGATTCCCGATGTAAGTCCCAGGGGATTTTATATTTTTCACCACTACAGCCCCAGCACCTATTGTTACGTTATCACATATGCTTATACCATCTTTGACAATAGCTCCAGCACCTATAAAGCAATTATTTCCAATTTTAACTCTCCCGCAGATAATAGAGCCTACAGAGATATGAGAGTGGTTTTTAATTATTGATTCATGTTCAATAGTTGCTTTTGAGTTGACAATTGTATTGGTGCCAATTATTGCATTGGTATTTATTAGTACTCCATTAAAGATTAAAGAACAATTTTTAATTACGACAGTATTATTTACATATGCACCATTGTGAATTATTGGTGGCTGATGTATTCTACTTTCATATTTTTCATAAAGAGTTTTTCTTTTTAGGTTATCTCCAATTGCAAGAATTAGATCAGTTGATTGGGGAAGATTTTTGATTTCATATCCTTTAATGCCCATAATTTCTTCATTTGATTCAACTGAATTGTCGTAAAATCCATCTGCATACATATCATTATCCATTAAAAGATCAATTACAGCTCTGGTATGGCCCCCAGCACCAATTATTGATAATGGTTTCTTAGAATTCAATTATATCGTTTTTTTGAAAATCTTTTTTTGCATTCTTTCCAACTATATCGTCAAAATTAATTGGAGATATTCCAATTCCACCAGTTCTTTTTGCAACAATATTTTCTGACGTTAGCGGATCTCCTTTGAAAATCTTTTTTTTTGCTACAAGACATTTCTGAAGTGATAATTTAGTCTCTAGTTCTGAAATTGTTGGTTCTTTAATGAAGGAACCAAGAAAGGTTTCAATTTTTCTAATTTCTTTAACAAAACCATTTAATTCGTTTTCATCAAGAGAGGCTACATGGTCTGGCCCAGAATACGATTTATTAACTGTGAAGTGCTTTTCAATTACTCTAGCTCCCATAGGAATTGCATATAATGAGGCCCCATAACCAATTGTATGATCAGAATAGCCAATTGTACAATTGAATTTTTTAAAAGTTTCCAAAACATTTAAATTCACCTCCTCTGTGGGGCATGGATAATTTGCAGTACAATGCATCAAGGTTAGATTTGAATTAATTTCAAGTATGCATTTTACAGCTTTTTCAACTTCATCCATGTAGCACATGCCCGTTGACAATATAATATTTTTACCAGTTTTTGCCACTTTTCTAAGGAATGGTAGGTTGGTTGCATCAGTTGATGCAATCTTATATGTAGATAGGTTCAATTCTTCTAATTCCATTAAGCTTATTTCGTCAAATGGAGTAATTAAAAAATCAATATTTTTTTTTGAACAGTAATTTTTCAGTTCTACATATTGACTTTTTTCTAACTCAAGTTTTTTCAACATTTCAGTCTGAGATTGTTCTGCTCCAGTGTTTTCAATTTGATAGGGTGCTTTTTTAATCTCGGGAAGAATCAAATGATTTGTTCTAAATGCTTGAAATTTTACGGCGTTTGCTTTGGCTTTGGCTGCAACATCAATTAATTCTTTAGCTAATTCAATATTTCCATTGTGATTTACACCAGCTTCTGCTATTACGTAAACTTTATTCAATGTGAAAGATTTTTGGTTAAAATATTTTCGTACTTATTTATCTTTTTTATTGTCTTTTTACCTAAGACCTGAATTATGTCAATTGGTGCAATTCCAGGATTCTCACTGCGAATGAACGATAAATTATTTTTTGAAATAATCTCTCCAATTTCAATATCCCTGTTTGCAACTATACTTTTTTTCTGAAATTTTCGGTAATTAAGATCACTACTTGAAAATGGAACTTCCTCATTAGATCCAAGTGACTTCCAAGCTTGTCTAAGAATTTTGCAGTATACCATAAACTCTTTAGGCTCTAGCGCCGCTTGAAAATCTATCCCTTTTTTACTTCGGTCAAGTGTAATGTGTTTTTCAAAAACACAAGCTCCTCTACCAAGTGCAACTAGATCAATGTACACTGCAAGTTGATCATCGCCGCAAGTATGATCTGCATATCCAATTGGTATATTTTTAAATTTATTTTGAAGCAGCTCTAACCGATTTATATTCAAATCATCGATTGCTGTTGGGAAATTTTGAACTCCATGCATGAGTATCATTTTTGATGCGCCATTTTCGTTCAAATAATTGATTCCATTTTGTATTTCTTTTACAGTTGACGCACCAGTTCCTAAAGTAAATGGAATTTTAGATTTTGCTACTTGTTTTAAAACCTCGGGGTTTGAAAGGTCTGAAGAATTTAATTTAATACCATCACAGTTTGCCTCAACAGCAAGTTGAACACTGGGAATATCATATGTACATGCGAAAATGAAGATGGATGATTTTGATCTTACATAATTGATTATTTCAAACCAATTTTCTTTGCTAAATTCAATTTCCTTGATTGTTTCATATGCTTGATGTTTTGGCGTAACTGTCTGATCAGCTACAAAAAATTGAAGTTGAATAGCATCTGCTTTTGCATCTATTGCTGAGTCAATTAATTTTTTTGCTTGTTCGATTTTCCCATTATGTGCACATGCCATTTCAGCAATTATAAACGGCTCTGACAGGGATCCAATAGTTCTATCTTTAATTTTAATTTTATCCTCAAACATATCAAATCAAATTAAACATTTTTAACGTAGTGTGTACATAATTGATTTCATTTTCATTGAAAATTTTCATGGGTCTTCGTTCGTATATTGATCCAAAACCTTTGTGATGAATGGCAACCTTTAGTGACGGATGCCAGCCAAGTGGAACCACTTTTTCAAAATATTTTAGTTCAATATCGTTGACAATTTTTTTGGCATGTTCTATTTTCCCAGAAGTGAGGGAATTGAAAAAATCTAATTCTAATGAGGGATTGAAGTTGCCTATCCCTCCTAGAAAAGCCGATGAATTTCTCTCAAAATCTCTGTTCAGGTATCTACTCATCCCTCCTCCAGCACCAATGATTATATATTCATTGGAGAAGTTTTGAACTATTTGATTAGAGTATTTTGGGTCTAAAGATTCTTCCTTAACACCGACAATTGTATCTATATTGAATAATTTTTCTAAAAGATCGATGGAGTATTGAACATTTCCTGAACCGATTCCATTTCTGATGGGCATTTCATGAATAAGAATTTTAATTTTTAATTCTTTAGCTAATGCTTCGAAAAAATTGAACGTATTTTCCTCTCCGTAAAATCTATCTGGGAAGTAAACTAAAAAATAGTCTGCACCGATTTCCTGAGCATGTTTGCCAAATTCAATTGTATTTTTTATCCCTCCAACTGTTGGATTAGCAACAATTGATTGTGTCGATTTTCCACATCCATCAACTAGTGCTTTGTTGTTGTGTTTTATTTCATCCCAGCTAAGCAAGTTGTACCTACTTGTTCCAACTGTTGTCATAACAGTTTCAATTTTTGAACTTGATAGGAACTCTACATATTCTGTTAAGTCGTTAAAATTTACCGACTCGTCAGCATTAAAAAATGTAGGAACTGGAATTACGGGACCTTTAATTAAATCGTTAAAATTCATTTTTGTTCATTTTTTTTGCTAAAATCTCAGCAATTTCAAACTGATAAGGATAATCAATGTCAAAAGAGTGAATGGCTTCCATTGGATATGTGAGTACTCTTTCAGAAAAAAAAGTTTTCTCTTTTTTAAAAGCTCCAACATTAGCTATATACATGGCTCCATTGGGATGATATCTTTTTTCAATATTTTGACTTCTAGTGACCTTGTACCCGTCTTTGAAAACCATTGACATAACACAATCTTTTTCTTTCTTTAAAGCCAGTTGAATGGGGAAATCGTATTCTGTCACTCCAATTAAAAAGGGTAAGTCATTTTTCTTAAATAGTTCAAAGGCTTCTTTGATATGATGGTGAGTTCTGAATGGACATGTAGGGAGTAATGCAGTTATAATATCGTTCGCTGAAATGTAGTTTCGCCTTTCCAAAAACTCATTGATAACCTCAATTTTTGTTACATTATCACCTGCTAATTTCAAAGGCCTGTCGTCAACCATAATTCCTTCAGAAACGGCAATTTGTTTCAATTCTTTGTCTTCAGTACTAACGAAAATTTCATCAAATTGACTGGAATTGATAGCTGCTCTAATGGAATAGGAGATTAGAGGTATACCATTTAGTTTTAAACTGTTTTTTCTTGGAATTCTTTTTGAACCTCCTCTTGCTGGTATGACACATATAGATTTCATACAGTTATTCTTTTAAACTAAAATTAATTACTGGAGATATTAAAGGAAATTCTCTGTACCTGTTCTTTAAACCTCTGAAAGAAATGGTATCTTGTATTTCAAAAGAAAATGCTCTTTCAACTTTATGAAATGGTTTCCCGCTTTTAGGCCTTAATGAAAATGAAATAAAATATTTTCCAGGTTTCAAAATTTTTCCTGGAATATCACATTTAACATTATAATTTCCCTTTGATTTTAGGGTTCTCAAAATGTCATTTTCGGACTCATCAGTGCTTGAGATAAAGAGCATGTTTCCTTTGAAATCTTCAAGAATTATAACCAACATTAAATCAGGAATTAAATCTCTGAGAGCAAAAGAAATTATGATGGAGTAAAAATTATCATTGAATTCTAAATTTTTTTCTTCCATGAAAATTTTTTTTATTTGAGCCACATGATTATTATCCTCAAATTCAACATTCCTTGTTTTGGATATTGAGTTGTTTATATTTAAGTAATGGTTTATACCAGTTTCAACATTGCCGTCGAAAACACAATGTCCTTTTTCTAAGACAATTACTCGATTGCATAGATTTCGAATCGAGGATAAGTTATGGCTAACAAATAAAATTGTTCTTCCGGATTTTGAAACATCTTGCATTTTGGTAATGCACTTTTTTTGAAATTCTGCATCTCCAACCGCTAATACCTCATCTACAATCAAAATTTCAGGTTCAAGATGTGCTGCAACAGCAAATCCTAATCTGACTTTCATTCCGGATGAATATCTTTTAACGGGTGTATCAATATATTTAGAGCATCCAGAAAATTCAATGATTTCATCAATTTTAGTTTCAAT
>JAZADZ010000050.1:0-13826 GCA_036123135.1 Bacteroidota bacterium
TGGATTTGGCTCAGCATATTTAGCACGCCAAGTAGGACAGAAAAGAGCTAGAGAAATTTTCTTTCTCGGACGAAATTATTCTGCAGATGAGGCGTACGAAATGGGAATGGTAAATAAGGTTGTTGCTCACGATGCTTTGGAAGAAACTGCTTACAACTGGGGCCAAGAAATAATGCAAAAAAGTCCTACTGCGATTAAGATGTTAAAATTTGGATTTAACTTGATTGATGATGGTCTTGTTGGTCAACAAGTTTATGCCGGGGAGGCGACTCGTCTTGCATATGGAACAGATGAAGCAGAGGAAGGAAGAAATGCATTTCTTGAAAAACGAAATCCAAACTTCAAAAAATACCCAAAATTTCCTTAGCTAAAGGTTATCATAAATTCCAACCATTAGTTTTGTAATGGCATCCTTTGCTTGCTTGGATGTACAAGAAAAGTTGTTTAACATTACACTGAAAGGGAAGAATTTATCCCTCTTAACAAAATATCCTGAGTAGCATCTAATCCCATCCATTGAACCACTCTTTCCAATGAAATTATTTTCTATTGACGTATCTTTTCCCAAATACTTTAAAGTTCCTGAAATTCCAGAAATTGGTAAAGTGCTTTGAAAACTTGACTTTATTTCAGAATTGTAGAATGTATAAATCAGTAATTTGTTCATGATTTCTGGAGAAATAAAGTTTTTTCTTGAAAGACCACATGCATCTACCATGTTGAAGTCGCTTTTCAATTGAAGTTGATTGGTCCAATAGTTTTTATTGAAATTTGATACTAAGTCATAACTTAAACTTGAATCTAAGGTCAACATGGTTTTAAGTAGAATGTGTTCGGTAAAATGATTATTACTGTTGAAATTCACTTTTTTTAGTAAGTTTAGTAATGTTGGGGAGGTGTAAACCATTAATGTATCAAGATTATCATTGTAAGCATCACTTTGATTTTCAAAATATATCAACTGTTCAACCTCTTTTCGGATGTAATTCGAGGGGTCGTGCATCGAGATTTTAACCTTAAAATCTTTTTTTGAGCGAGGAATTTCACCTTTAATTGTTCGCTTGGCATTATAAGGACTACCATATCCATATGCCATGTCTCTGTTGGATGGACCAACAATAACCTTGTTTAGTACAGTTAGATCTTCATTTTCAGGACTTATTTTTGAAATTATTGTGGGCCCTCCGACCGAATCAGATGAATTAAAAAATACATCAACTGAATTATCTCGAAAGCTTACTAAAGATGTTCCAGCCCCATAATAATTTCCGATATCGCTCCACAACCAATTGCCATTAGCGCAGTAGCGCGAAGCAGAATCAACGATATATAACGACCCCAAAACTTTCTTTATTCCTTTCTGCTTAAGAGATATAGCAAAATCTTCAATAAAGTTATAGTCTGAAAAATAAGAGCTTTGTAAGCTTGGATCACCTGAGGGAAAAATATAAACATTCCCATTTAAAGTTCCTGATGTTATTTCCAACTCACCGCTAAACATAACATTAGTTTTAAAGGTGAATTCTTTCTTTAAAATTTCCAAAGAAATAGCAGAAGTAAACAACTTCAAAATCGATGCAGGAACAAATAACTTTTGAGCATTGTAGTTTATTAAAGAACTGTTTTTTTCAAGATCATACAACTGTATTCCAACGTGAGCATCGGAAAGAATTTTATCCTCCAAAAAAATGTTTAGAGTGCTATCTAACGAGGTCATATTTTGCCCTTTTACAAAAGCTGAGATAAAGACTAAACTGACAGTTATTATTTTTTTATATCCCTTCAAGTCAAATAAATCATTCAAATATCGCACCAATCGTTAAATTAGCTAAAAAGTATAAAGCATGTGTGGAATTACTGGATATATTTCTTTGAATAAAAGTGTATCTCATGATGAAAGTCTGCTAGCAAATGGCGTAAATTCTCTGAAAAAGAGAGGCCCAGATAACATTGGTATTTTTAGAGACTCGAACTGTGAACTTGGACATGCAAGATTAAGCATAATTGATACTAGTGATGCTGCCAACCAACCCATGGAAGACAATTCCAAACAGTTCGTTATAGTCTTCAATGGAGAAATATACAATTACAGAAAGCTCAAAGCTGAATTAGAAAAAAAAGGACATGTTTTTAAAACAAATTCTGACACTGAGGTTGTTCTTCACAGCTTCATGGAATTCAAAGAGAAATGTGTTGATCATTTCAACGGATTTTTTGCATTTTGTGTGTACGATAAAATCAATGCATCTTTTTTCATAGCGAGAGATCGATTTGGAATTAAACCGCTCTATTATTCAATCAATGATGAAGGTCTGATTTTTGGATCTGAGCTCAAAGCTTTACTTCAATATCCCATTGAAAAAAAATTAGACGAAAAGGCTTTAAATTTATATTTTAGATATAACTATATTCCTGCTCCATACAGTATCTTATCTTCTTGTAAAAAGCTTCTTCCAGGTCAGTACATAAGTATTAAAAATCATAAAATTTCATTTCATACTTACTATTCCATAAAAGAACAACCCTTATGTGAAGACAATTACCTTGAAGCTCAAAAAAAAATAAAACAACTTCTTTTAGAATCAGTTGAAAAAAGAATGATTTCGGACGTACCCTTAGGTACTTTTCTAAGCGGAGGAGTTGATTCAAGTGTAATATCATTTCTTGCTTCAACAATACGACCGGACATATCCACGTTTTCAATTGGATTTCCTGATGAGCCACTTTTTGATGAATCAAAATACGCCAAATTAGTAGCGAAACATATTGGTTCAAACCACCATACATTTGAGGTTACCAATAAAGATCTGTTTGATAACTTACAAGAAATTCTAGAATATATAGATGAGCCATTTGCGGATTCATCTGCAATCAATGTGTATTTACTTTCAAAAAAGACGAAACAAAATGTAACGGTTTCTCTTTCGGGAGATGGAGCTGATGAATTATTTACAGGATACAACAAGCATGATGCACTATTTTTTGCTGACCAAAAAAACTACAAAACTGCATTAATTAAAACATTTGGATTTGCATCATCTCTACTTCCAAGCTCAAGAAACTCTAAAGTTGGGAATTTTGGAAGAAAACTAAAAAAACTAACTACTGGATTACAACTTGATAAACATGAAAGATACCTTGAATGGGCAGCATTTATGAGTAAAACTCAACTTCAAAGGTTGACCAATTGTAAAAGTGTTCCCAATCCGCTGCTAGACATTAATTTCAATCAATTCTCAGATTATCTAAAAGCCGATTTTCAATTGGTTTTAACCAATGATATGCTCAAAAAAGTAGATTTAATGAGTATGGCTAACTCACTTGAAGTTAGAACTCCCTTCCTTGACCATAATTTGGTAGAATACGTATTTTCTTTACCTACAAATTTTAAAATTGATGCTTTAAATAAAAAGAAAATATTAAAGGATACTTTCAAAGCTGAACTTCCTCAAAATTTATTTAATCGAAAAAAACACGGATTTGAAGTCCCTCTGGAAAAATGGTTTCAAAACGAATTAAAAAGTTATGTAAAAGAAAATATTTTCAATAATAACTCATTAGTTAAGTTAGGTTACTTAAATCACAAAGAACTTTCAGTAATGGAACATAAATTATTCAAAGGCAATTCAGGTGAGACGGTGCTCAACACATGGGCTTTAATTGTTCTAGAAAATTGGTGTAGAAAAAATCTATTGTAGACAACATTGTGAATAACGATTTTTTTTATCACATATTCAATTATTGATTCTATTACATTTACAAAATACTTTTCTATTGTGCCTAAAGTTTTAAGAATCATTAACCGTTTTAATTTAGGTGGTCCAACCTATAACGCTGCTTACCTCACTAAATACATGGCACCAGATTTTGAAACATTGCTTGTTGGTGGAATGCATGATGAGTCGGAAGGAAGTTCAAAATTTATTCTAGAAGAACTTGGAATTGAGTCTGTTGTAATTCCTGAAATGAAAAGAGCAATTGATATCAAACAAGACCTTATTGCATATAGAAAAGTTAAAAAACTTATAAAAGATTTCAAACCAGACATAGTCCACACACATGCCTCAAAAGCTGGTGCTTTGGGAAGAATTGCAGCACATCAGCTTGGGGTAAAAGCTATAGTACACACCTTCCACGGACATGTTTTTCATTCTTACTTTGGAACATTAAAAACTCAGTTCTATAAAAATATTGAGAGATTTCTAGCCAAAAAATCAACAAAAATTATAGCAATAAGTGAGATTCAAAAGAAAGAATTGTCAGTAACCCACCAAATATGTCCTGAAGAAAAAATAAGTGTGATCCCGCTTGGATTTGATCTTTCAAAGTTCAAAGAAAATCAAGACGAAAAAAGAAAACGTTTTAGAAATGAATGGAAGGTTACAAAGGATGAAATTGCCATTGGAATAATTGGAAGATTGGTACCAATAAAAGACCATCATTTTTTTATTGATGTAATTAAATCTGTCGCTCAAAAAACAAACCAAAAATTACGTTTTTTTATTATAGGTGATGGTGATTTAAAAGATAGTATAATGAGCTACGTTCAGGAAAAAGACCTTTCCTATTCAAATTCAAAAGAAATCGTTGAACTTATCACCTTTACTAGCTGGATAAAAGAAGTAGATGTTGCTAATGCAGGACTTGATATAATTTGTCTTTGCTCTAAAAATGAAGGAACTCCTGTTAGTTTAATTGAGGCTCAAAGTAGTCTAAAACCCATTGTATCAACAAGAGTTGGTGGAATTGATAATGTTGTAATTGAAAATAAAACAGCATTACTTTCTGAAGTTGGAGACCTTGAAAGTTATTCCAATAATCTTTTAAAATTAATTGAGGATAAATCAAGTAGAAATAAATTTTCTAATGCAGGAAACCATATTTATTCAAAATTTAGCTACCAACGATTAATAAAAGATATGGGGGATTTATATAATTCATTAATTTTACTTTGAATTGCAAAGTTCTTTGAATTTAAATAATTTTAAATATATTTGTCCAAATAAATTAAAAATGAAGCAATTACTTTTCATATTTATTTCTTTTGTTTTGTGCCAAGCATGCACAGTAAATTCACATGTTATGCTCAGAACAAAAGCAAACTATATTTTTGATGAATTAGATCACAAAGAAAATCCAGAATATAAAATTGCCACCAATGACATCATTGATTTTAGACTTTTCACTAATGATGGATTTGAAGTTATAGATATGGTTTCTCAGCAAAATACAAACAGAATGTTTTTGAACACTGCAAACATAATTCAATACAACATTAGACAAGACAGCTTAGTTGAATTACCCATAATAGGGGAAGTTAATATTGTTGGAAAAACAATTATTGAAGCTGAGAGATCATTAGAAAAAATGTATGCCAACTTTTATGTTGATCCATTCATAAATCTTAGAGTAAACAGCAGACGAGTTGTGATATTTCCAGGAACTGGAAGTACAGCAAAAGTCGTTCCCCTACAATATAATAACACAACTCTGATTGAGGCTTTAGCTAGTGTTGGGGGAATTGCAGACAATAGTAGAGCAAAAAAAATTAAACTTATTAGAAAAACAGAAAATGAACAAAAAGTGTATCTAATTGATCTTTCTACCATTAATGGTTTAAAAGATGCCTCAATTATTCTGCAGTCCAATGATATAATTTATGTTCAACCCAATCCAAATTATGTGAGAGAAATACTTTCAGATATCACACCAGTCTTGGGTTTGATTTCCACTGCAACAAGTCTTTGGGCAACTTATTTAATTATTTCAAACCAATAGATTTGATTTTAGAAGAAGTAAAGGCTAATAAGGATAATATCTTAAGATACAGAGAAAGAATAGCAAATTTTAGTAAAGAATTTGAAATAGGTCTTTTTTTATACCTTGTACGTAAGTCAAGATGGATTTATTTTTTGATAGTAATATCAGCCATTTTCTTTGCCAATGTTTATTTAAGATATACACCTGAAAAATTTACATCATCTGCTACATTACAGATAAACATTAAAGACCAAGCTGACGAATTACTAGATTTATATTCATTTGATCAAAAATCAAATATTAAAGCTGAAGTTGCCTTATTAAAATCTGAAATTATTCTAAAAAAAGCAATCAAATCGCTGGACTTAAGAGTTCAGTACTTTAGCGAGGGTGAAATACTGTCTAGGAATATTTATAAATCATCTCCATTTATTATTTCTAATTTAATACTGAAAGACTCAAGCTTCATGGACAAGAATATTTATGTAAGACTTGAGAACAATAAATTAAAACTAACTGACGAATCTGGAACAATTTCTTATGCTAAATATGTTGTTCCTAATAAATTTTTCAGCTCAATTTATTTTTCAGGAAAAATTGAAATTGATGACTTTCAAAATTTTTCAAAATTATTAAAGTCTAATATTTATTATTTTAAAATATCTGATTTTAAGATTGTAAAAGATGAAATTGCAAAAGATCTTGTGGTTTCAATTTTGGATTATTCTGCAAATACAATTTCTATTTCTCATTCAAACAGCAATCCAAAAATTAGTTCTGACATTTGCAATCAACTTGCAAAAGAATATATTGATTACTCATTAGAAAAACAACGTAAAAGTTCAATAAGCATCGGTCAATATATTGAAAATCAAAAAGATACTGTTGAATTAAGACTTAAGAGTAGTGAGAAACAAATACAACAATATAAAAAGAAAAACGATGTTAACATAAACCATATAAACAGCTACTCCTTACAAACCATTAAAGATTTTGAGGAGAAATTAGTTATTGTTGAATTGGATTTAAAAATGCTGCTTGAAATGGATAAGCTATTTCCTATTTCAATAAATTCGTCTTTTAATGAAAACACCCTTCAAAATCTGGCTTTATCTAAAATATTTTATGACGACCCTCTTGTTCAAGGAATGATAAATGATTTAATAAAGGATGTTCAGAAGAAAAAAGAGCTTCTTAAAAAATCAACTCAAAGAAATGAATCAATTATTTCAATAAATGGCGAAATTGAAGAAAAAATAATTTACATTAAAAAAGGCATTAATATTTTGATAAAGCAAAAAGAAAAAGAGCTATCAGAGCTAAAAAAAGAAATAAATAAAATTGAACTAAAGCTACTATCTCTTCCTGAGAAAGAACTTGAACTTGCTAGACTTGAAAGAATTTTAGAAATTAATAATGGCTATTACACTCTACTTTTGGAAAAACAAACCGAATACGACCTTTCAAAAGCTGGAATAACAACTTACAATGAAATTTTAAAAAAGGCGACAGTACCGTTAACCCCAATATCACCAGTTAAAACTTTTGTTTATATAATATCTCTATTTATTGCATTGATTGTTATTGCTAGTTACTCTATAATTCGATACTTTCTTCATGACAAGGTCACTTCATTATACGAAATTGCAAAATATTCAAATGGAGCTATTGGAATTCTTGGAATGGTTCCTCTAATTCACTCAAAGATTCCCATTTCTCAGCTTATGATTGACAAGAGTCCTAAGTCTTTATTAACGGAGTCTTTTCGAACATTACGTACTAATCTACAATACATTGCTTCTGAAAATAAATCTTCAAAAATTATAGGCATTAGTAGTACCATTTCTGGCGAAGGAAAGACTTTTTTAGCACTAAATCTTGCAGGAATTATTGCATATACAGGTAAAAAAGTTATCGTCTTGGATTTAGACATGAGAAAACCTAAAATTCATTTAGGATTTGGAATTAAGAATGTAAGAGGAATGAGCAGTCTTTTGATAGGAAAAGAGGAAATAAAAAACTGTGTAAATACGAGTGAATTGAAGGGATTAGATTTTATCACTGCTGGTCCTCTTCCTCCAAATCCCTCTGAACTTATTGTAAGTCCAAAATTTAAAGAAATTATAAATCAATTAAAAAATGAGTACGATACTATTGTAATTGATAATCCTCCAGTAGGACTAGTAACCGACGGCATTCCAGTGCTTCAAATGGCAGATTATCCAATATATGTGTTTAAATCAAATTTTTCTAGGAAAAATTTTATCCAAAATGTTGATCGATTGATTAACGAAAATAACTTAGAAAAACTTGCAGTTGTTTTAAATGGAGTTGATACAAGCCGTTCAGGATATGGAAGAAGGTATAGCTATGGTTATCATTATGGGTATGGATATGGATACGGATATGGATACGGATCAAAAAATAGCTATTCTTCCTACTATACCGAAGACGACACCAATAAAAAATCTATTTTTGACAAAATATTTAAACGTAACAAGTAGATGTTTGTAAAGGAAAGCCCTCTTAAAGGTTTATTCATTCTTAATCCCTCTGTTTTTAAAGATGAAAGAGGCTACTTTTTTGAATCCTTTAATTCCAAATTATTTGCCGAAAAAACAGGCCTTTTAATCACTTTCGTTCAAGATAACGAATCAAAATCTCAAAAAAATGTTCTAAGAGGATTACATTTTCAAAATCCACCTTTTGCTCAAGGAAAATTAGTTAGAGTCATTAAAGGAAGCGTCTTGGACGTTGCTGTCGACATTCGAAGAGAGTCTAATTCCTATGGGAGGCATATTAAGCAAGTATTAAGCGAGCAAAATAAAACTATGATGTACATTCCAGAAGGATTTGCTCACGGTTTTGTAACATTAGAAAATGACACAATATTTTCTTATAAGTGCACCAACTATTACAACAAAGAAAGCGAAAAATGTTTGCTCTGGAACGATAAAACTTTGAATATAAATTGGGATGTAGAAAATCCTATTTTGTCAGAAAAAGATAAACTTGGGCAAAATTTTAGTTCTTTAATATCAAAATATTAGCTCGTTGGAAAATTATCAATATTTATTTGTAGTCTACTCTGTGTTTTTCGTTTGTATCGTATTATTTTGCTTGCTTATAAACACCATTTTATTAAAATTTTCTACCACGCTTGGAATTCGAGAAAATGAAAAACCTATTATTCGATGGAGTAGTGTATCAAGACCTGCGCTAGGTGGCATTTCATTTTACATTTCTTTTTTACTCTCAACAGCTTGCTATGGCATCTTCTTTGAAAGTAATAATGTCTTCAATGATTCTCAAGCCATTGCCCTTCTTTCAGCTGCATCACTTGCGTTTTTGATGGGCTTAGCAGACGATGCGTACAACACTAGACCATTTCTTAAATTATTTGTTCAAATTGGTTGTGGAGGAATGCTAGTTTTAGGTGCTAATTATTCGTCATCTGACAATCATCTTCTTGTAATACAGCTTTTTGAAAATAATATTTACAACTACATACTAACAATCCTGTGGGTGGTTGGTATTATGAACTCTATCAACATGCTTGACAACATGGACGGCATCACTACAATAACTTCATTATTCATTATACTCCCATGCATTTTTTACATTTCTATTCATCAAAACTTCGAAAATTTCGACTATATCGCTTTGCTTGGCGTCCTTGCTTCTTTAATTGCTTTTTTATTTTACAACCTTAATCCTTCCAGGATGTTTATGGGCGACTCTGGAAGTCAGTTTCTTGGTCTATTCATTTCAGCAATTGGAATAAAATACCTTTGGAACTCGACATCATTCAATGGAGATGTTGTAGTATCAAAGCAAATCATTACTGTTCTATTGGCCTTTATATTGCCAATTATAGATACAACATCTGTAGTTATAAATCGGATATCCAGAAAGCAATCTCCATTTATCGGGGGAAAAGACCACACAACTCATCATTTATCATATCTTGGATTTAGTGACAGCCAAGTAGGCTATATTTTTCTTGGCATTTCAAGTTTGTCCTCAATAATTTGCTTTGCATTTTTCAGATTTGTTGACTATTGGAACCACTACTCTACTTTCGGCTTTATTGTCTATTTTCTAGCTATTTTTGCATCGCTTTACTGGACAACACAAAAAAATAAATCCAAAAGAAAATAAATTCTTTTTTTCTAACAGAAAACCAGTAAATAAAGTATTGAGTTATTTTTGGCTGATTATATATGAAAACAGCAAAACAACAGCAATACATAAAAATCTATGGTGCAAGAAGCCATAATTTAAAAAATATTGATCTTGAAATTCCAAGAAACCAACTGGTCGTTATAACTGGACTAAGTGGAAGTGGGAAATCATCACTAGCATTTGATACTATTTTCGCTGAAGGGCAGAGAAGATACATGGAAACCTTCAATGCTTATGCCAGGCAATTTATTGGAAATTACTCCAGACCAGATGTTGATAAAATTACTGGTCTTAGCCCTGTCATCTCAATAGAACAAAAGACAGTTTCTAAAAATCCAAGATCAACAGTCGGTACAATAACTGAAATATATGACTTTTTAAGATTACTATTTGCTAGAATAGCAGATGCTTATTCCCCAGAAACTGGTTTAAAAATGAGCAAGTATTCCGAAAATGAAATAATCAATGTTATTTCCAATTCTTTTGATGCTGAGAACATTAGCATAATTGCTCCAATTGTGAAATCTAGAAAAGGGCATTACAGGGACTTATTTGAAAAGCTAATCAAACAAGGTTACACGAAAGTAATTGTAGACGGCAAAACCCTTGAGCTGGAATACGGAATGAAAGTTGACCGATACAAAACACATACAATCTACCTCATAATTGATAGAATCAAAGTTTCTCAAACCAATTTAAACAGGCTAAAAAAAGCGATTTTAGAAGCATTAAAAAAAGGAAAAGGAGAGCTTGGAATATTTGATAAAAAAAATGAAAAAATAACCTCTTTCAGCAAATGGCTAATGTGTCCTAAATCTGGATTCTCAATCGCAGAACCTGAGCCCAATCTCTTTTCTTTTAATTCTCCTCACGGAGCTTGTCCAAAATGCAATGGTCTTGGTAAAACAACAGATGTAGATATTAAGAAAGTAATTCCTGACCCTTCCTTAAGCATAAAAAAAGGTGCAATTCTTCCAATCGGTAGATATGAAAACAACTGGACTTTTCGACAAATTGAAATCATTTTAAAAGATGCTAATTTCTCTCTTGACGATCCAGTCTCATCTATTGATGAATCCATTATTAATGAAATTTTATATGGAAACAATAAGTTCATTAAAGTTTTAGGAACCAATGGTGTACATGAGGTCGTATCTAATTTTGAAGGCATTATCAATATTATTCATCGTCAACAAAGAGATGGAACGACAAAAAGTAAAAGATGGGCAGAAAGCTTCACCAATAAAAATACTTGTTCGCACTGCAATGGTAGCAGATTAAAACCTGAGGCATTACTGTTTAAAATTAATGGTAAAAATATAGGAGAACTTTCCAATATGGATATTACCCAATTACATGACTGGATAAAAAATTTAACCACTATTTTTTCTAAAAATCAATTAAAAATTGGAAAAGAGATACTAAAAGAGTTGATGAACCGATTGAACTTTCTGCTCAATGTTGGATTAGATTATATATCTCTAAACTTACCTGCCTCCACACTTTCTGGTGGGGAAGCTCAACGAATTCGTTTGGCCTCACAAATTGGATCTGAGCTTACTGGTGTTTTATACATTTTAGATGAACCCTCAATTGGTTTGCACCAAAGAGACAACAACAGATTAATCGATTCGCTAAAAAAATTAAAGGGTACTGGCAACTCAATTATAGTTGTTGAACACGATAAAGATATGATTTTAGAAAGTGATTATTTAATTGATATCGGACCTGGAGCAGGTGTCAATGGTGGAAAAATTGTAACACAAGGAATATCTAAAAATATCCGATCGCTCAACTCTTTAACCGCTCAATATTTGAATGGGAAAAAATCAATTCCACTACCAACTAAAAGAAGAAAAGGAAGCGGTAAAACTATTAATTTAAATGGCCTTAGCGGAAACAACTTAAAAAACATTAATGTATCCTTTCCTTTAGAAACATTTACGTGTGTAACAGGTGTTTCTGGAAGTGGGAAATCAACAATTGTCAATCAAACCCTTTATCCCATCTTAAGCAATTATTTTTACAAAAGTATTAGAAAACCACTTCCTTACAAGTCAATTAAGGGACTTAAAAACATTGACAAGGTAATTGGAATTAATCAATCACCAATTGGGAAAACTCCTCGTTCAAATCCAGCAACATACACTGGGCTCTTCTCAGAAATAAGAACGTTATTTACTCTTTTACCTGAATCTAAAATTCGGGGATACAAGGCTGGAAGATTTTCGTTTAATGTCAAAGGAGGAAGGTGTGAAACATGCAAAGGAGCTGGGATGAAAGTAATTGAAATGAATTTTCTTCCAGATGTTCATGTTCAATGTGACGATTGTCAGGGAAAAAGATACAATAGAGAAACACTTGAAGTTCGTTATAAAGGTAAATCCATTAATGATGTGCTGAACATGTCAGTTGAGTACGCTACAGAATTTTTCAAGGATATTCCAAGCATTTATCAGAAGCTCAACATACTCAATAAAATTGGCCTTGGATATGTTCGAATTGGACAACCTTCGACGACACTTTCTGGCGGAGAGGCACAACGAATCAAACTTGCTACAGAACTTTCAAAAAAAGATACTGGTAAAACGTTATATATTTTGGATGAACCTACAACAGGACTACATTTTCAAGATATTCAACTTTTGTTAGATGTGTTGAATAAATTAGTAGATAGTGGAAATACGGTTATTGTCATAGAGCACAATTTAGATGTAATAAAATCTGCAGACCACGTCATAGATATTGGTCCCGAAGGTGGTGTTGGAGGTGGTAAACTCATTGCTGAGGGTACTCCTGAAGAAATATGTAAATTTAAAAGTAATTACACAGGGCAATTTCTGAAAAAAGAATTGGTTTAAATTTTAAAGTCTTTAGTTATGGAAAAATCATGGAACGAAATAAAAACAAATGACAGCTGGGGAGTATTTAAAATTATGTCTGAATTTGTTGAGGGTTATGAGAGAATGGCAAAAATTGGTCCATGTGTCTCTATTTTTGGATCTGCAAGAACCAAACCAGAAAATAAATATTACAAACTAGCTGAGGAGATTGCATATTTGTTAACCAAAAATAAATATGGAGTTATCACTGGAGGTGGTCCTGGAATTATGGAAGCTGCGAATAAAGGAGCAAAAGCAGGAAGTGGAAAGTCTGTCGGGCTAAATATTGATCTCCCTTTTGAACAAATGCCAAATAAATACATAGATTACGATAAACTTTTGAATTTTGACTACTTTTTTGTTCGAAAAGTCATGTTTGTTAAATACGCCCAAGGATTTATTGTTTTACCTGGTGGTTTTGGGACTTTAGACGAGACATTTGAGGCACTTACGTTAATTCAAACTCAAAAAATTGAAAAGTTTCCAGTAATTCTTGTTGGATCTGACTTTTGGGGCGGCCTTATAGATTGGATAAAAAAAGTATTACTAGATCAAGAAAAAAATATAAGTCCTGAGGACTTAGATTTAATCTCAATCGTTGATACCGCTGAGGAAGCTGTAGCAGAAATAAACGACTTTTATAAAAACTACGTTCACAAACCAAATTTTTAACAATACTTTATATCCCCTTTTCTATTGGTAATTTGAATCGATTTACATAATTTTAATTTATCAAACCATTAGAATGAACAAGCTCTTTACTTTAATCGCTCTTTCCATATTTTTCATCAATTCTTATGCTCAGGACAAGCGTGAGAATGATATTAATGAGATCCAACCTGAAATTTTGACTATCGGATTAGGTTCGGGGTTCAATAGTTTTTTTGGGGATTACGTAAAAGCTGAAAACATCTCACCTTTCACGAACATTCGTTCCGCTTATTTTTTAACGCTTGAAAAAAGATTCGGTAAAACGTTTAGCTTACAATTGCAAGGCTC
>JAZADZ010000051.1:0-22911 GCA_036123135.1 Bacteroidota bacterium
ACTGGAATTTTTTGGAAAAATACAACTCAACATATCAATCTTTCAGGAATTGATGTTGCGTCATTTCAGTTAGGATATGGAGTATTCAATTTATTTAAACCCAAAAAGATTTCTCCTCTTCAAAATGATAGAACTTTTGTGAGACACTGTATTCACGGAAGAGGATTGTTTGCCATTGGTGAGTTAAAATACGGGATTGCTCCTCAATTTTTAATACAACGTCAAGGCCCACACTTTGATGCAACTGCTGGAGCGGACATTAAATACTACGTAAAAAGTGATACCAAATACACTGGATTTGTAAGAGAATGTAATCTTGGTATGGGTTTATTTTACAGATACAATGATGCCATAATTCCAAAATTTAGTTTACAATTCAATGATCTTAATATTTCTCTTTCCTATGACCTCAGCGTTGGAAATGTAAATAACTTTAATGGTACAGTTGGTGGGTTTTCTATTGGAATTCAATACAACGATACATATGGAGTATTATTCAACCAAGGTGACATGCATGTTGTTAGACGATCTAGAAAAATGAGAAACTTGTAGAATTAAGCATCAATATTCGCGTACTTGGCGTTTTGTTCAATAAATTCCCTTCTAGGAGGAACCTCATCGCCCATTAACATAGAAAAAATTCTATCTGCCTCAGCTGCGCTCTCAATGGTTACCTGTCTTAGTGTTCTATTTTCAGGAGACATTGTAGTTTCCCAAAGTTGTTCAGCATTCATTTCACCCAAACCTTTGTATCGTTGTATGTGAACACTAGATTCACTTCCAGAACCTTTTAGCGCATTTATAAGCTCATCTCTTTCTTTATCGTCCCAAGCATATTTAGCTTGCTTGCCTTTTTTAACAAGGTATAGTGGAGGGGTAGCGATGTAGATGTATCCATTTTCAATCATCTCCCTCATGTATCTAAAAAAGAATGTTAAAATAAGAGTCTGTATGTGGCTCCCATCAACATCAGCATCACACATGATAACTGCCTTGTGATACCTGAGCTTTTCTAAATTTAAGGCCTTAGAGTCTTCCTCAGTTCCAATTCGAACACCTAGTGCAGTATAAATATTTTTAATTTCTTCATTTTCAAAAATTTTATGCGCCATGGCTTTTTCAACATTTAAAATCTTTCCTCTCAACGGCATAATGGCTTGAAAATGACGATCTCTTCCTTGCTTGGCTGTTCCACCTGCAGAATCACCCTCGACCAAGAAAAGTTCACTAATAACGGGATCCTTGGATGCACAATCGGCAAGCTTTCCTGGAAGTCCAGCACCACCCATTGGATTTTTTCGCTGAACCATTTCTCTAGCTTTTCGTGCAGCGTGTCTGGCAGTGGCAGCAAGAATTACTTTTTCGATAATTCTTTTTGCAGAATCTGGATGCTCTTCAAGGTAATCTGTAAGCATTTCACTTACAGCCTGACTAACAGGCGCATTTACCTCTCTGTTTCCTAATTTTGTCTTAGTCTGCCCCTCAAACTGAGGTTCTGCAACCTTTACAGAAACAATTGCTGTTAACCCCTCTCTAAAATCATCACCAGAAATCTCAAACTTGAGTTTGTCAAGCATTCCAGAATTTTCGGCATATTTTTTCAAGGTGTTCGTAAGCCCTCTTCTAAATCCAGATAAATGAGTGCCTCCTTCATGAGTATTAATATTATTCACATAACTATGAATGTTTTCTGTATAGCTAGTGTTGTAGATCATAGCTACTTCAACAGGGATACCAGATTTTTCCCCCTCGATAGCAATTACGTTTTCAATGAGCTTTTCTCTATTTCCATCTAGAAACTCTACAAATTCAGAAAGACCCCTATCTGAATGAAAGGCCTCATTTTTGTAAGAACCATCTTCAAGCTTTTCTCTGTAATCAGTGATTGTAACTGTAATTCCCTTATTTAAAAATGAGAGCTCGCGCATTCGAGCAGAGAGTGTATCGTAAGAGTAAGTGATATCTTCAAAAATTTCTGGATCTGGATGAAATTCAACCTCAGTTCCTCTTTTATCAGTTTTACCAGTAACTGTGACATCATCTGTTTTTTTGCCTTTAGAATAGTTTTGCTCATGAATTTTGCCATCTCTAAAAACAGTAGCATTTAAGTGAATTGACAACGCATTAACACATGAAACACCAACTCCATGTAAACCTCCGGAAACCTTGTAAGAATCTTTATCAAATTTACCTCCAGCACCGATTTTTGTCATTACCACTTCCAATGCAGATACTCCCTCTTTTTTATGGGTATCTACAGGGATACCTCTTCCGTTATCTCTAACCTTAATTCCGTTTCCTTCCAGAATATCTACACTAATTGTATCACAATGTCCCGCAAGTGCCTCATCGATTGAATTATCGACAACTTCATAGACCAAATGATGTAGTCCTCTCATACCTACATCACCGATGTACATGGAAGGCCTCATCCTTACATGTTCAATGCCTTCTAATGCCTGAATACTGTCGGCAGAATACTTTTTTTCTTCACTCATTTAAATACGGATTTTTACCTGTTACAAAGATAATAATATACCCCTAATTACAGAGATAGAGACCATGTAAATAACGGTAGTTTTCAACATTTTGACAGAGTAAGAATGGAATTGTTAAAAAGTAAAGGTAGCACCTCCAAAAATGTTAATGGACTGTACGGGATAGTTGGTCCATCTTTGGTATTTTTTAGCAGCGAAATTATTAAAATTAATGAAAGCTGAAATCCTCTTATTGTATCGATATTCAACAGAGAGATTCATATCAATAAAAGGCTTTAGCTTATACTCATATCTATTGTTTGAGAAATTATATTCTGAAGGATCTAGATCTAAAGGTTCTGAATACGAAAAAGCAGCTCTAGAACCAATTAAGAAAACACTGCTTTTTACTATTATTTTATCTGCTAAATCATACCAGCCTGAAAAAGTAAATTTGTAATTGGGCAGCTGCCAGGCCTTATTGGCCTCATCACTTAAACTGTAAAACAGAAATTCTCCTTTTGCAAACAATTTTAGCTTTTCTGAACTCTTATACGACAGTTGACCCGAGAATGATGTTTTATCCAAATTATCATACATCAATTGAAATTTATTTTCATAGGAAGAAATCGTATCTGGGACAAAGAAATACATGTCATTGAGCTTTTCAAATCCAGCTGATACATTAAATGTAATGTTGTTGCTTACGGAACCTCTTATTCCACCAAATATGTGAATCCGTTGATTGGAATTTTGAATTGTATCGTCGTCGGCAATAAAAGGATTAATATTTCTTAAAGAATTTAAATTATTTCTTTTTAAACCTCCATTAACACCAAGATAGGGAATGAATAGGTCATTGAAAAGACTGTAGCTACATTCAAGATCTGGATAAAAATAAAATTTAGCTTCATAATCAATGTTGCTCTGCATCGAAAGACCAGCTTTTGCTTTCCAATTTTTTCCTCTTGAATAAATGTGTGGATTCAATTTAACAATTGCATTTGTTGAGGATAAATTATCAGAAAGCTCCCATTCTCCATTATTGTCCCATTGTATTTGATTCAAATTATTAACATCAATTTCAATGGAGGTGATAAATTCTTCTTTTTTAAGAAACTTTCCTACCTGAGCTCCTATCAAAAAATAATTTTCTTTGCTACCAGTGTAATTTGCTAGGAAATGATAATTTAACCAACCCTTGTAATTTAATTTTGAGGTATCTCTTCCAATATTTCTTTTCTTAAATTCTGAAGAGAATTCAATTAAATTATATGCTTGTCTAGTTGTATCTGAATTTTCGATATACTCTTGAGGAACATACAATGAATCTTGAGAAAAACCATAATAATGAAAGACATCTCTTGAGTAATTTAATCCTAAAAGTAAATCTTGCTTATCAAAAAAATGTTTGTAAAAACCACCCATCCGATTATCAGAGAATTTATTGACGCCAATATCTTTTATATTCCCCAAAGCACTGTGGTGCAATGCATTGATGCCCCAACTATTGAGCTTCGATCTAGTTGAGTTGTAGTTTAAATCTAAAAAAGGCATAATGTAGGTTCCTGCTGCAGCTTTCACGTACCCATTTTGTAGCTTTTCTAGTGGCTCAACAATTTTGAGTTTTGCCGCTTTTATTGGAACAGCCTCAAAAGATGTTTCATGTTTTTTGGGCTCTAGATAATATTTGACATCAGAAATATTAACGATTGAATCAATCGTTTGAGGAAGTTTTTGATTTTTTTCTGTCTTCGCAATGGTTCTTCTTCCTGTTCCAATACCCAGATAGGTATCGTGCGTTGAATTTTGTCCCATCACACAATGAATAGCAAAAAAGCAAAATAGAAATACTTTATTCCTCATTTTCTTTGGTATTAGAATCTTTCTCAGTTTCATCAGATTTATCGCTATTAGATTCAGCGCCATCGAATAAATCTACATCCTTGGGATCACTGTTCTCAAAATCAATTTCGATTTCTTTTGAATCAAATTGTTCCTGTTCTGCATTTTCCAATGCAACAATAGCATCAATTTTTTCTTGAGCAGTTTTAACCAAATCTGCTTTTGAATCCCCATTGTAATTGTCAACAATACTTTGAAGGCTATGTTTGGCATTGAAATAGTCTCCTTGTGCAACAAAATTATCTCCAAGTAATATTATTCCCTTTGCAAGCCAATAATCATAAGATGGCTTTTGTTGAACTAGCTCCATAATTTCGTTTTCGCACAGTTCATATAAACCTTGGATAAAAAGAATTTCGCACTTAGAATACTTCGCTTGAGCAGCCTCGATACTTTTCGTTAACCTGGTTGTTGAATCTAAAACAACCAAGGATGAGTCAAATTGCTGTAGTTCTTTCAGTGATAATCCCTTGTAAAGCATAGCTTTTACAAAAATATTGTCCTCAACGTCAACCAATGATGTTGTTTTTGTAGCATACTCAACAACGGAAGAATAGCTGTTTAAATTCCAAAAAGCTTTTAACTGTCCAATGATCGATACTTTAAAATCTTCATCGGAAACAGCAACTTTCTCAAGTGTTGAATAATGTCCTAATGCCTGGCTGTAATCTTTTAGGTCAAAACTTATATTACCAGCATACCTCAAAACCTCGGAATAATAATTATTGTTAGGCTTGCTCGCAACAAAATTATAATGCGTGAGTGCCTCAGAAAGTTCTCCGTTTGCATATAAACAGTTTCCAATGTAGTAATGCGCACTTATTTGATGTCTTGGTTGACTGATATTGGTAAGGTATTCAGCACCTTTTAACAATTGCAATTCACAATTTCCCGCATCTCTCGCCTGCTGGACAGGTATCCACAGGATAGAATCTCTCTCATTCTGAGAAATCTCAATCCCTTGAGAACTCAGCCAATCATAGTATTCGGGTAATTTATCTTTACCAACATAAACTTCCTTCATTAACTCTACAGCAAGATTATTCTCAGCCTCAGCATCCGGGTATTGAGCCATTACTTTTAGAAAAAACTCCTCAGCTAAATCGAATTTTTTTTCTTTTAAATAAATTCCACCTATTTCAACCAATGCACTTGAAACAAAACTGTTAGTAGGATAATTTGAAATGAAATTTTCATAAGCCTCTATTGCCTTTTGATTTTCACCTAGATTATTAAAGGTCTGAGCTAGATTCAGTAATGACATTACTTGATAGTTTGAATTAGGATACAATCGAGTGAGTTCTGAAAGAGTAGTTACTTTTCCTTCGTAATCTTGAACGAGTCCTTGAGCAGTAGCCTTCTGAAAGTAGGCATAACTAAGGTTTTCATGGTTGGTAGATATAGCATTGTCGTAATATTCAATGGCCAATAGGTCGTTTTTTAAAATAAAATAACAGTCTGCAGTTCTTAAATACGCATCTTTGAGGTTGTGTTTGCTAACCTGATCTGACTGCTGAAGGAAATTTCTAAAAGCTGTAATACTTCTTCTGAGAAATTCTTGACGTTGTGTTTCCGAAATAATGGAATTATTCGAGGACTTAAAGGGTTTCGCTTTTTTGAAATAACAATACCCTATGTTATAATCAGCTTCTCTGTATTGAGGGGTAAGCACAGCCCCAGGCTCGAGCTTATATTCTAAATAATATTGAATTGCTCTATCAAAATCATTGAGTTTATAACTACATTCTGCCTTCCAAAAAACACTAATTGAATTCAAACTTTTGTCAATTGGATATTTTTTTACACTTGCGAAATGATCTCTTGCAAGTTGATACGATTGATTGTGAAAAAGTTCAACTGCTCGATTGAAAACAATTGTTTGGTAAGCTACTTTTAACCTACTGTCCTTGTTTGCAATCCTATCAAGAGAAGTAAGCGCATCATCATAGTTTTTAGTAGTCATATAAACTTTAATAAGAAATTCATAGGCCTGGTTTACGTCAGGTGATTTCGGATATAGTTCAATGAATCTATGAAAAGCATCAATCGCTTCGTCGTAGGGATTGTAGCTTAATTCATAGGAAAGCTTTGCGTAATTAAAAAGAGCGTTTTGCTTAATTTCAGGGTCAAAATCTAATTTACTTGCAGCTTGAAAGGCATTTCTAGCATAGTCCTTTTCCTCTAGTTTAAGGTAGCAATCTGCCATGTGATAATAAGCAGTTTGAGACATACCGTCTTTTTTAGTTGAAGCCCTTCTAAAATATATAATCGCTTTGTTAAAATCTTGGGTTCTGTAAAAAGCATAACCCATTTGGTAATTATCTTCCCTTGAGGGTTTTACAGTTTTTTTGAACTCAACGAAATAGGGAATTGAAGTTCCGTATTTTTCATTGTAGTAATAAGCATCAGCAATTAGCTTCGCAAACTCACCCTTTCGTTTTTCGATTACCGAATCCAAATAATTGGGGGCGTAATCGATAAGAAGATTGTATTTTTTTTGTTTGTGATAAATTTGAGTGACATAATAAGGCACTAATGCCTTGAACATTTTATTGGATGAAATTTTCATAAAACCCTCCAAAGCAGTTTGTAAATTTCCTTCCTCATAAGCAATATGAGAAAAGTAGTAGACAGCAGGGATTTTGTAATCTGATTCATTGGAAATCACCTCTTTAAAATGTGGCTTAGCCAATTGTAATTTCTTCTTGTAAAAATAAGCGTACGCCAGCTTAAAGTGGTATTCAATTCTTTCTTCATCGTTTAAATCGTAAGGGTCGACAAGTGAGAAGAATTCAATCACTTTTTTGAATCGTTTAGTTCTGTAATTGTGTCTACCTAGCTGAAAAAAAACTTTTTTAGACTTGGGGTGATCTGGATGATCTAAAACAAATCTTTTTAAAAGCACTTCTGCATCTAAATGAAAAAGTTCCAAAGCGCAAACGGCATGGTAAAACTCAGCGTCAACTCTAAGCTCGTCCTTATTGTTATTGATTGTATTTATTACAGCACTAAACTTTTTCTGTGCAGCACTATACAATAACTTATCAAAAAGTTCCTGACCATCTCTGTAATCTTTGTAGCTATCTGTGAAAATCATTGTTTTCTGGGCTGAAAAAAAGCTTACAGAAAAAAATAAAACCAGAAATACAACCAAATATTTTTTCATGTTCTCAACGGAAATTGTCTGTGTACAAATACACAACCTAAAGATAGAAAGGTGAAGAGCTAACGAATTAACCTATTCTATTAATTTTCAACGCAGGAGTGTTTAAATTATTTTAATAACTTAAATGAAGATTTGTAGTCTTTAATTTTCTTTTTAGCATCTTTAAGTCCGGTTAAACAAGCATTCATACGTTCTGAAATGAGTTTTATAACACTTGATCAAGTTGATATTTTTCAAAACAAAAACTTAGTACTACAAAACATTAATCTCACTATTGAAAAAGGAGAGTTTGTGTATTTAGTAGGGAAGACTGGAAGTGGGAAGAGTACCTTACTAAAAGCGATGTACGCAGATGTTCTTGTTAACAATGGAAAGCTATCCGTTTTAGATCAAAGTTTACTAAACATCAAAAGAAGAAAAATTCTTTCCTTGAGAAGGAAGCTTGGTATAATTTTTCAAGACTTTCAACTTTTGTCCGATCGTTCTGTTAGAGACAACCTCAAATTTGTTATGAAGGCAACTGGATGGAGAGGTAAAAAGAAAATCGATAATGAAATAAATACTCTCCTATCTAAAGTTAAGATGCTTGAGAAAGCAGATCAATTTCCACACCAACTTTCAGGTGGTGAGCAACAAAGAATTGCGATTGCTAGAGCATTGGTTAATAACCCTATCTTAATTTTAGCAGACGAACCAACTGGAAATTTGGATCCTGAGACAAGTGAAGAAATAATTCGTTTACTTTTCGAAATCTGTGGAAAAGAAAAGACTATTGTAATGGCAACTCACGATTACGACATTCTCCGCAAATTCCCCTCAACAACCTATAAATGTGAGAATCAAAAAGTTGAAAAAGTACAAACAATCATAAATTAAACGCTTAAAAAATAAACTCAACAAGTTTTTTTGCATTTACTGAATTATCAAACTCACGAGCATACTCAGTTCTCTTGGCTAAATCGTCTTCCGAAAAGGAAAGGTTAAGGGTTTCATCAATTCTATTTTTCCAATCTTGAATAGAATTACAAACAATTGCAGTAGTACTGATTTCCTTTGAAGGAGCCAGCTCAGGACTTATTAGACAAAACCTACCATTGAATAAAGCAAACAAAAGTTTTAATTTTATTCCTGTAGATTGAAAAGAAGGCAAAACATTGATATGAGCATTTTGAACAAGCTCTACCAACTCAACAGTACTTGGATTTGGAACTACAGAAACCATATTAGATTGCATCTCAAGTAGCTCATTTGTTGGATTTTTCCCTGCAATAATCAAATGGATATCCAGATTTTTGAAAATTTTTCCAATTAAAAATCGAACTGCCTTAATGTTTTCAGCCACAGATAAGTTGCCATGATAAATAGCATATTTCCCATCACCGATTAAAGAAGAAACCTTATCATTTACATGAAAAGCTGGAATGTAAGCTACTTTATCATAAAACCTTTTGAAGTAACTGACATCGTTTTTTGATATTGAAATTATGGGGATATTTCGATTTAATTTCTTTTCAAATTTTTTCAACTTTAGCGCTTCAATTTTAAAGTAAATTTTTCGGAAAAAACTTTTTTCAGCTTTTGAAAGCTCAGTGTAATAATTGTGTTCTACATTGTGTGCTCTAATAAAAACTTTTTTCCCGTTTTTAATCAATGTGGAACTATACCCACTACAATGCAGCCCTTCCAATAGCACGGGGCTGTCATCTGAGATTAAGTTCAATAGAAGTTGAGTGTTTTTTCGAGATTCAACAATAAATGGAGTTGCTGAAAGCAAAGCTAAAAGCGAACGATTTCTTTTGTAATACGAAACTTTAGCGCAAACTTCTAATAATTCTGGACTTTTTTGTCTTCCGTACTCAAAGCAGTGAAGGTGTACAGAAATACCTATTTTTTTTAGTGCTTTGACTTTGTGATAAACATCCACAACACCTCCGTAATCTGCTGGAAAAGGAATATCAAAAGAAACGATATGTAATTTTTTATTCAATTTTTGAATATTCATCAATCAGTCTATCCACTTCATTTTCCCAATTTAATTTTTCAATTGCACTTTTTAAGGATTTAGAAAATTTATCTGCCTTGTTTTTAGAAATAGTTTTATTTATTGCCTTCAATATTATGTTTGGATCATGGGACGAAACAATTGTACCAATATTGAATTGTTGAATAATTGAAGAAACTTCTTTTAAATCACTGCAAACAATTGGAATTCCCGCTTTTAAATAATCGAAAATTTTATTAGGTAGACTATACCTGTAATTAATATTGGTATCCTTATCAAGACTTACTCCTACATCAGCATTCATAGTGTATTGCATCATTTGTACGTACTCTAACTTACCAGTAAATAAAACCTTATTTTGAAGATCTTTTTTACTTGCTCTTGATTTTAAATTATGAATTACATCCCCACTTCCAACAATACATAAAAATAAATTTTCTGACATTGCAATTGCTTCAAGTAACTCTTCGGCACCTCTATCAATGTTAATTCCAGCACCTTGTAAAATAACTATATTTTTGTGTCTCGGTAAATTTAAAGTTTCACGAGTTTCAGTTTTTTCAATTATTTCATTTCGTGGAAGATTTCTGAGCACGTTCACTGAAATATTGTACTTTTTTTCATAAAGCGCTGCGATTGAAGAATTGACAGTAAATACATGCTTTAATGTTGGAAATATCTTTTTTTCAATTGCCTCCCATACTTTTTTAACTGTGGGTCGATCTTGAATTTCAGGTACACCTGTGAAATACTCATGCGTGTCGTAGACTAATTTTTTCTTTTTAATTTTTGAGGCCAACCAGTTAGCAAGAAGTGTATCCAAATCGTTGGCATGATAGATATCTCCTTTACTGAAAAGTAGAAAAATAAATAATCTTAAATTAAATAATGCATAAAACAAGAATCCTTGGTTAAACAATAATTTAAATCTTTTGACAGAATAAGGTCTGTCTATTTGAGCACTGTCTTTTAGTAATCTTCCAACTAAGCAGATCTCATATCCCTGATGTTGCAAAGACATACAAACTTTACCGACTCTTTGATCGTAAGTTAAATCATTGGTGACAGAGACTATAATTTTTCTTTTTTTTTCGCTCACTGAATTTCGAAATTAATCTATTCGATAATTATATGCCTATCAAATATTTATTTTATTCCTAAATGAGTAACAAATTTATATTTAGGTTTGTTGTAACAATGGAAAAAAATAAATCTCTTCGCAATCTTAATACATTTGGAATTGATGTTACCGCTAAATATTTTGTAAGTATTTCATCTGTTGAGGAACTAAAAGAGCTTTCTAATACCCATACTTTTAATGAAGAATACTTACTTATTCTTGGGGGCGGAAGTAATATTCTTTTTACAAAAGATTTTGATGGAATAGTACTTAAAAATAATATTCTGGGAATTAAAGTTGTTGAAGAAACTGAAAATGATGTCTTAATTGAGATAGGTGCTGGCGAGAATTGGCACCAGCTTGTACTCTTCTGTATAAAAAACAACTTTGGAGGTATTGAAAATCTTAGCTTAATTCCAGGAAACGTTGGGGCAGCTCCAATGCAAAATATTGGAGCCTATGGAGTTGAATTGAAAGACACTTTTGTTTTTCTAGAAGCTTTCAACATCGAAAAAAAACAAATCGAAAACTTCAACTCTAAAGACTGTCGTTTTGGATATAGAGAAAGTATTTTTAAAAAAGAATTAAAAAATAAATACATCATAACTAAGGTCGCGCTCAAACTAACAAAACCTCCTCATAAGTTGAACACGAACTATGGAGACATTCAAAAAGAGCTCGAAAGATTAAATATTTCTGTTCCAACCATAAAAGATGTAAGTGACACTGTAATTAAAATTAGAAGAAGTAAACTTCCAGATCCAAAAGAAATTGGAAACAGCGGAAGTTTTTTTAAAAACCCGATTATAAACAAATCTGATTTTGAACAACTTTATTTGAAATATCCAACAATTGCTCATTATAAAGTTGATGACAATTCAGTTAAAATTGCAGCTGGGTGGTTAATTGAACACGCAGGATGGAAAGGTAAGACGATTTTATCGTATGGAGTTCATAAAAAACAAGCATTGGTTTTGGTAAATTATGGCGGTAGCTCTGGTGGTGATATTTACAAGCTCAGCTTAGCCATTATCGATGATATTAAAGAAAAGTTTGGTATTGAATTGGAAAGAGAGGTGAATGTAATTTGATGCTTAAAGGGCTAGCTTAATCAAACGACCTTTTGTTTTGTTTTCATTTTCAAGCATTAAAAACAATTCATTTTCATTTTTTGAAATTAAGCTTGGAACTAAACCCATTTTTTCTCCCTTAAAATTATATATTGAAGAAAATTGTTTAGTAGAGGACCTGCCCATATCATCAAAGCTTACACTATTGGTTGATAAAAAGGAATTGTGCTGAAATTCTTCGGTTTTTTTTGATTTGTAATTGACAGAATTGTAAATAATATTTAGCTCATTGTTGTCAATGTAAGAAATGAAAGAACCCCACAAGCCTGCTCTGTTCGTTAATTCGTGCTGATTGTACAGAAAAGGTGAAGACCATATGTAATTTCCTGCATTACTAAATTTAAATACAACAAGCCCCTTTCGGTAATTTTCAACACCTTCTTTAATTTGAAATCTAGAGTGGTGACTTGCGATTAGAAAGAAATTTCCAGAACTGTCTGTTAAAAGTCTTTTTATTTTAAAATCGTCAAGTCCAAAACCTTTATTTTTAATTTCTTTTTTTGATTTGAATTTTGCTACAATACTTGAAGGTAAAAAGAACTCTTTCCTAAAATCTGGCTCAACAGAATTATCATATCTCATTGAGAAAAATCCCTCATAATTTAATACAATTGGTGATTTGAAAAAACCAAATACATTTAAAACACCATTTTCATTCACCAAATATCTTAGAGATACAACATCTCTAGTTCGTAGACTAATTTTAGCTTGCTCCACTTCATTCTCGTTGAGATGGAAAATATAGTACTGACTTTTTTTATTAAAATATTTTTTTAGGATGTAAACACTTCCATTATTTGAAATAATGGGCAAATTAGTTCTCTTATGTTTACACAAAACATCTAAGGTTTTATCTACAATTTTGATTAACTGCAGTTGCTCATCGAAAAGAATCAAAGTGATTTTTTCATGACTTTGTTTTTGAAATGGGTGTTCTACAAGTAAAACGATTTTTTTAGAATCTTCACTAACAGCAATCTTATAATTGACTTTGTATCCTCCTAAATTATTAAAAGTTGTAAGTGTAAAGTGCGGAAGGAATTTCCCTTTTGAATCGATTTTTTGAACAATAAGCTCCTGTTTCCCTTCGGCATTTGTGCGGCTAAAAAATAAATGAGGCTGCTCATTAACAACTAAAGACTCTACAAAAGACTGTGGCTCAAATGGAAAGTCGTATTGTGTAGACGCATTTAAGTTTGAGTCAAAAAAAATAAACTTGTAAGGGATTTTTGACTTCTTTTTTCCTAATACTAAGCCGAAATTATTTTCAAGAAAATAAAAGTCTGTTGGCTTAGATTCGGCGGTTTTATCGAACTCATTTCCTTTTAGACAAACAGTGTCTTGTGAGATTAGTTCAGAAAAAGGAGTAAGTAGAAAAAATAAGAACGCTAAACAAATAGACCAATAATTCATATCGGAACTAAAAATAGCTTAGGAACTTCATTTATTCAAATAAAATTGTCATTTCTACTCTTCTATTTTGTTGTCTACCCTCTTTAGTATTATTGTCAGCAACCGGCTTTTCTTCTCCAAAATATTGAACAATAATTCTTTCTGATTTAATGCCTCTTTGTTCTAAATAAACACCAACCGCCTGAGATCTCTTCTTGGACAAAATCAAGTTTGATTTAGCTGAGCCAACATTATCAGTGTGACCAGCTATGATTATTTTCCATTCAATTTTCTTAATCAACAGATTTGCTAATTCTTCAAGCGAAGGGAAAGAAACTTCTTTAATTACATCCTTTCCAGATTCAAACTCTAGATTTTCAAAAGCAGTATTTAAAATTTCTTGTTCTTCTTCAAGTATAACTGGGCATCCATTGTTTGATTTAGGACCGGGTGTGTTTACACAATCGTCGTCCTTATCTAACACTCCATCACCATCGGTATCAGTATATGGACAGCCGTTGTTTGATTTTGGGCCAGCGTTATTCGGACAATCATCGTCTTTATCTAAAATACCATCTCCATCAGTATCAGGCCAAGGGCAACCTCTGTTGTCTTTTGGACCAGGTTGAGTTGGGCACTCGTCTAAATAATCAAACAAACCGTCCTTGTCGGTATCTGGACATCCTTCATTTGCCTTTGGACCAGGATCATTTGGACATAAATCGTCCAAGTCTTTTAAACCATCTCCATCTGTATCTGGACATCCATTGAATGCCAATAGTCCGGGAACAGTTGGACAGTCATCGTTTTTGTCAATAATACTGTCATTGTCAGTATCTGGACATCCATTAAATGCCAATAGACCAGGAACTTCTGGACACATGTCATCTTTATCAATAATTTTATCTTTATCAGTATCGGGACAACCTTTAAATTCAACCAGTCCTGAATCCAAAGGACAAGCATCTTCGGTATCCTGAATGCCGTCTCCATCAGAATCTGGACAACCTTTGAACGCCCAAACTCCAGCTACGTCTCGACATTCGTCTTTTCGATTTGAAACCTTGTCTTTATCGTCATCTTTTGGAGTCTTGTTGAACATCCAAAGACGAACTCCAGCGTAAATGTTAGCACCTCGGATATCTCGATCTTTTCCAGGTGCAAATAAGGGCTTCATATCTGCCATTCCAACAAATAAAGGCCCAAGTCGCACTCCAACTCCAGCCCTAAAGCCATAAAACCCACTGTAAGAAAGTGGAAGTGATATACCAACGAATTTATAATCATATCTTGGAGTTATAGCGAAACTACTAGGAAATCGTACCTTGCTTGGATCATTATTCCTTTGGAATCCTATGAGTGCTCTTGCATCAACATAAAAATCGTTCCAAATGTGGTAATCAACAGCTAAATTGATATTTGTTGGTAAATTCATACGAAAATAATCTAAGTTTTCTCCACTTAGCGTAACATCATTCGTTGCTATTGAATCGTTAGTAGCTAAATAGTTGATGAGATTATCAAACGATCTGAACCCGCTTATCGTATCAAAAATGGACAAATCGTAAGGTTGACCAGTTGAACTATTGATTCCAAGGTTGGCGGTGAAATCTCTACTGAGGTCACCTTTGGTATATCTCATACCACCAATATCATTAATAGCAAAAGAAACCTTTAATTTGTATTTGTTTTGATCTCTCTTCCATAAATTTGTTTCTCCATCCATGTCATATTTGTAATCTTTCCATTTTGGTCTCCACTCGTAGACAAATCCTAAATCAATACCAAAACCTAGATTTGAATGAAGTGCAAAATCTCTTGCAAAATCAAACTCATAATTGGCTGGAACGTAATTTCCTGTTGAATCTAGTTGTTCAACATATCCTCCAAGGTTGTTGGAATATCCGTAGCTGAAGTCTCCTTGCACATAATTGGCAGTGTCTGCATTAAAAAAATTGTAATCTACATTATCAGAGTGCATGTAAGCTGCACCAAGGCCCTGAAGAAATTTCAGTTTACCGCCAGCCTTGAAAAAATGTTCATTGTCATCTTTTAGAATTTGAGCATAGCTAAGATTGTATTCCATCCATGAATTGAAAGATACATTCAACAGCTGATCTGATAAATCAAGGTTCCATAAAGATGAGTAATCTAATGAATTTAGCGACAGAGTGACTAGCTCAGGAGCTATGTGGTCAACGTTAACCAATGTTCGTTGTTTAACTTGTAAACCAATTGCAGATTTTCTATTTAATGTTACCATTAAATTAAATAAATCGGCATCAAGACTAACAATTCCTCTGTATGGCTTATCTCCTAGATCAGCAGGATCTGTTATGAAATAATTCCCTTGCCCTAACCCTTGATAGAAGGCAGCAGAATCTGCACCAATAATCTGTTCAAACCATGGTTGACTTCTCCACAATGTATCCGCTGCTTGGTCGCCCGCGAAAGAGGAGTACCAACCACCTGGCATAGTGGATGTATTCATGTAAAGGTAGTTGTTGTGTCCTGTGAAGGATGCACCAAGAAACAAATCTACTTTCATTCGATTATCAGCAATATTTGCTGGATTGAAATCAACTCCAAGAGCACCAGCATAATTACTTTGGTTAACTCCTAAAAATTCTTGTGTAAAAAATGGGCAGTAACTAAAAATGAAAACTATAAATAAAAGTTTTTTCATAACATGAAGCTATTTAAAGTAGAAGTGAAAATTTTTTAATGATTGAAAATGTGTTACAATATAGTTAAAGTCTACAAGATTTCATTAATTACATGACAAAAGTGTAGAAATTTTATTGGAAAAAAATTCCTTGATTTCATCAATTTGGATTTCTTCAATTACCTCTTCAACAAAACCAACCATCAACAGTTGAGTTGCAATGGATTTAGACACACCTCTTGACTGCAAATAAAACAACGCCTCCTGGTCTAGCTGACCGGTAGTTGAACCATGACTACACTTCACGTCGTCTGCATAAATCTCTAATTCTGGCTTAGAATTGATAACAGCACTGTCGGAAAGCAAAAGGTTATTGTTTTGCTGATAGGCCATAATTTTTTGGGCATCTTGATGTACAACAACTTTACCATTGAAAACTCCAACCGAGCTATCATTTAAAATTCCTTTGTAGCATTCACTTGAGAAACAATTGGGTTTAGCATGGTCTAAATAGGTGTGGTTATCCATATGTTCATTTCCGGAAGGAACAAACAATCCATTTAGATAGGTTGAACAATCTTCTCCAACTACATTTATATTTAACCCATTTCGAATCAGTTTTCCTGCAGAGCAAAGTGAATTGATCCTGAATGTACTGTGAGCATGTTGCTTTATGAATTCAGAACAGATGTGACTCTCCCCTTTTACATCTTGAATTTTTTCAATATTAAGTAAGCTGTTTACTCCCAGCTCAGCCTCAGTGACATGATTGGTGAAAGAATCTTGTTCACAAGAATTGACAAAACTCAATACAACTTTAAGTTCTGCAAAATCCTCTACGTCAATGAATAATCTTGTGTTTGAAAAAACATTATTAAATGAGTTAACAAAAACCAGATGAAGTGGTGAGTCTAAAACAACTTTTTTTCCAATTTGAATAAAGACACCATTTTGTAGATGAGAAATATTTAGTAGCGAAAATGCATGCTCATAAGGGCTAGAAATGGTTGAGATTTTTTTTGAATCTTTTATATTCAAGTCTTCAAATTTGCGAATTTTTAATCCATTCAAATGATCAGTATTTGATAAATTGAAGTTGATTTCACCATTTTCAATGACCAGCGTTGGACATTTAATTTGTTCAAGCAATGGATAATTTAGTTGCAATTCTTCCGAAGCACCCGCCTTTTGATATGTTTTTTTTAATAAAGATGAGGTTCTTGTATATCTCCAGTCCTCGGTTTTTCTGTTGGGAAATCCAATCTGATTTAGTTTTTCAATAGATTTGTTGGTGAGTTCAGGGAAAAGAGTGGAAACCTCAGCACCAAGATTTCCTTTAAAAGACATATTACCATTAGGAGAAATCTTGCTCATAAAGTAGATTTTTCATTGATCCAATCGTAACCTTTCTCTTCAAGTTCGAGCGCTAAACTTTTATCTCCTGTTTTCACAATCTTTCCATCCGAAAGAACGTGTACATAATCCGGAATAATGTAATCCAATAAACGCTGATAATGGGTTATAACCAATGTTCCATTTTCTTTGGATTTAAGCTGATTGACACCATTGGAAACAACTCTCAAAGCATCAATATCTAGTCCAGAATCTGTTTCATCCAAAATTGACAAGGAAGGCTCTAACATAGCCATTTGAAAAATCTCATTTCGTTTTTTTTCACCCCCAGAAAAACCTTCATTTACAGACCTGTTTTTTAGCTTATTGTCTAGCCCGACTAAAGACGATTTTTCTTTCACCATAGCTAAAAAATCCTTGGCAGATATGGGTTCTTTGCCATTATTTTTATTTCTCTCATTTAAAGCTGTCCTTAGAAAATTGATGTTACTTACACCAGGAATCTCAACAGGATATTGAAAGGCTAAAAAGACTCCCTCCCAAGCTCTTTCTTCAGGTGATAGATCTAAGAGATCTTTGTCAAAATAACGAACACTACCAGATGTTACTTCATATTCTTCTCTTCCAGCAAGAACAGCAGATAACGTACTTTTTCCAGAACCATTGGGTCCCATTATGGCATGCACTTCTCCCTTCTTTATCTCAAGATCTAAACCTTTTAAAATCTCTTTACCATCAATTTCACACTTCAATCCCTCAATTTTCAAAATAGTCTCACTCATATTATAATATTTAACCTACAGATCCTTCTAAGCTAATCTCCAAAAGCTTTTGTGCTTCAACAGCAAACTCCATGGGTAAATTATTTAACACCTCTTTTGCGTATCCATTAACAATTAAACTAATTGCCTTTTCTTCTGAAATTCCTCTTTGCAAGCAATAAAAAATCTGGTCTTCTCCAATTTTAGATGTGGTAGCTTCATGTTCAATTTGTGCCGAAGAATTTTCACACTCAATGTAGGGAAAAGTGTGAGCACCAGAACGATCTGTCATAAGCAATGAATCACACTGAGAGAAATTTCTAGCATTGTCTGCTCCTCTGCCAATTCGTACAAGACCACGATAGCTATTTTGGCTAAACCCAGCCGATATTCCTTTGGAAATAATGGTGGATTTGGTGTTTTTACCAATGTGTATCATTTTTGTTCCTGTATCTGCCTGTTGATGATTGTTGGTGACTGCAACAGAGTAAAATTCACCAACAGAATCATTTCCTTTTAAGATGCAAGAAGGATATTTCCACGTTACAGCTGAACCTGTTTCAACCTGAGTCCAAGAAATTTTTGAGTTATTGTGGCAAATACCTCTTTTAGTGACAAAATTAAAAACGCCGCCCTTTCCATCTTTATCTCCTGGATACCAATTTTGTACAGTTGAATATTTAATTTCAGCGTCATCCATTGCTATCAGCTCAACCACAGCAGCATGTAGTTGATTCTCGTCCCTTTGCGGAGCAGTACATCCCTCTAAATAACTAACATAGCTTCCAGCATCTGCTACAACTAATGTTCTCTCAAATTGACCAGTACCTGACTCGTTTATGCGAAAATAGGTAGATAATTCCATGGGGCATTTAACACCTTTAGGAATGTAGCAAAAGGAACCATCCGAAAAAACAGCAGAGTTCAACGCTGCGTAATAATTATCTGTATGGGGAATTACAGTTCCCATATATTTTTTAACTAAGTCTGGATGATTTTGAACAGCCTCGGAAAACGAACAAAAGATAATTCCAAGTTCTGCAAGCTTATCTTTGAAGGAAGTAGCAACCGAAACCGAATCCATTACAAAATCAACCGCGACTCCAGAAAGTCTTTTTTGCTCTTCGAGAGATATTCCAAGCTTATCCATTGTTTTTAACAACTCAGGGTCAACCTCGTCTAAACTTTGAAGTTCCTTTTTTTGTTTTGGTGCTGAGTAATAAGAAATATCTTGAAAATCTGGCTTTTCATACTTAACATGGGCCCATTCAGGCTCTGTCATTTTTGACCAAACTTCAAAAGCCTTTAGTCTGTATGCTAACAGCCAATCTGGCTCTTTTTTCTTTTGAGAAATAAATTGTATAATTTCTTTGTTGAGACCCTTAGGTGCCTTTTCAGATTCTATGTCAGTGACAAAACCGAACTCATAATCCTTGTTTTCTAAATCCTTCTTTAAATCTCCCTCTGTGTAAGCCATAGCAAAATTTTAAAGAGAAAAACTCTCTCCACATCCACAAGTTCTGTCTGCATTTGGGTTCACAAATACAAATCCTTTTCCATTAAGACCACCAGAATAATCAAGTGTTGTCCCGACTAAGTACAAATAGCTTTTCTTATCTACAACAACCTTAACTCCATTGTCTTCAAATTCTTTATCTCCATCAGACAAAGTATTGTCAAATGTCAGTTCATACATTAAACCAGAACATCCTCCACCTTTCACACCAACTCTGATGAAATAATCAGCCTTTCCATCTTCTTCCATAAGACTAAAAGCTCTTTTTTTTGCACTTTCAGTTACTTGAATCATAGGTCTTGTTATTTAGAATAAATTTAAACTGAGCAAATATACCCAATATTTACATTACCAAATGTTTGTTTACCACAAAATATCAGAAGATATCCCTTTTGTTATATTTGCAAAATGGATAAAAATTTAAACCCTATTAGCTCGATTGGTGAATTTGGTCTAATTGATAAACTAACCAAAGATATCTCAATCAAACACAAATCGACTAACAAAGGAATTGGAGATGATGCAGCTGTAATCAACAAAGGAAATCTTGAAACAGTCTTATCCACGGACATGTTAATTGAAGGTATTCATTTTGACATGGTTTTTACTCCGTTAAAGCATTTAGGATATAAAGCAGTTGCCGTAAACGTCAGTGATATTTGTGCTATGAATGCCACACCAACCCAAGTATTGGTTTCTATTGCAATATCTAGTAAATATTCTCTTGAAGCTATTGAAGAAATCTATGATGGAATAAAGCACGCAGCAAAAATTTATCAATTGGATATTATTGGAGGAGACATCACAACCAACCCCTCTGGTCTAGCCATATCCATTACTGCAATAGGAGAAGCTGAAAAAGATGAGCTTGTGTATAGAACTGGAGCGAAAGAAAACGATTTAATTGTGGTTACAGGAGATTTAGGTGGTGCTTACATGGGCCTAAATGTGTTAAGAAGAGAAAAAGAAGTTTGGGCATCCAATCCAACTATTCAACCAGATCTCAGTGGAAACGATTATATATTGGAAAGACAGCTCAAACCTGAGGCTAGAATTGATGTAATCAAATTACTAAAAGAGTTGAAAATAAAACCTTCAAGTATGATTGATATTTCAGATGGACTTGCCTCAGAAATAATTCATTTGTGCACGCAATCTAAAAAAGGGTGTCAGTTGTTCGAAGAAAAATTTCCAATTGATCACGCAACTCATTCAACAGCATTAGAATTTAATCTAAATCCGACAACTTGTGCTTTAAATGGAGGTGAAGATTATGAATTGCTATTTACAATCGATCTTAAGGACTACGATGTCATTAAAAATAATCCAAACTTTTTTGTGATTGGACACATTACTAACCAAGATAGTGGAACGAACCTTGTAAGTTCATCAGGAAATTCAATTCCTCTTTCTGCACAAGGATGGAATCATTTCAACTAAACCTTGTAAGGTTTATTTTTCTCATCAACAAAATTGAAATCGACCATTCCAAGTTTTGTAATTCCTCTTACTTGTATCCATCTTTTGTATTTCAAGAACCATGTTCGCTGAATACTTTTTACACCACGTTTCAAAAAAGCTTCTATGAAAGGATGAACATTTAAAATGATGGTTTTATTTTTCATTTCATCGATTAGAAACTTCAATGAATTTTCAATTTCATCGATAATTAAAATTGAAGCTTGCACCTCACCAGTACCATTGCAAGATGGACAAACCTCAGCAGTTTTAATTTCAGTTTCAGGGCGAACACGTTGTCTTGTGAGCTCAATTACACCAAATTTACTGGGAGGTATAATGTTGTATTTTGCTCTGTCTCCTTTCATGAATTTTCTAAAGGAGTCCGTTAATTTTTTGTTGTTTTCCCTTGCATACATATCAATAAAATCAACAACAATAATTCCACCCATATCACGAAGTCTCAAAATTCTAGCAATTTCTTCTGCTGCTTCAATGTTTGTTTGTAGTGCATTTTCCTCTTGATTTTGAGCGGTGGCCTTTCTATTTCCGCTATTGACATCAATCACATGCATTGCCTCGGTATGTTCAATAATCAAATATCCGCCAGAACTTAAATTTACTTTCCTTCCAAATGAAGCTTTTATTTGCTTATTTATTCCGGTATCCTCAAAAACTCCAACCTTCCCGCGATAAAATTTGACGATGTTTTCTTTTTCAGGGGCAATTGTCTTAACATAGCTTCTAATTTGCTCAAATAAAGTTTGGTCATCGACTGTGATACTGGTAAAATCTTTGTTTAAGATGTCTCTAAGCACAGTCATTGCTCTGTTCATTTCTCCAAAAACCCTTTTGTGGGGTTTAGCACTTTTCAATTCCGAGTAAAGAGTTGCCCATTTCTTTTCAAGATCTTTTAAGTCTTGATCTAATTCAGCAACCTTTTGGTTTTGAGCCTCAGTACGAATGATTACTCCAAAATTTTTCGGCTTAATGCTGGTTATCAAACGCCTTAATCGGTCTCTTTCGCTTTGCTCCTTAATTTTTTGAGAAACAGATATTTTATCAGAAAAGGGAACCAATACTAAAAACCGTCCGGCTAACGTAACTTCGGCACTTATTCTTGGACCTTTGGCTGAAATGGGTTCTTTGATTACCTGAACTGCCATCAGTTGCTTTGAAGATAGATGGTCTTTCATTTTTCCATCTTTATCAATCAAAGGCTCAATTTTATTGTACCCTAACTTTGAAGTAGTTTGTTTTCCTACTAGAGTGTTTTGAACATATTTATTCATCGATTTAAATCTGGGACCTAAATCATGATAGTGTAAAAAAGCATCCTTTTCGTATCCGACATCAACAAATGCGGCATTTAAACTTGGAACTATTTTACGAATCTTACCTAAATAAACATCACCTACGTTAAAACTGCTGTCATCATCTTCTTGATGAATTTCTATTAATTTTTTTTCTTTTAATAGTGCTAAAACAACTTGTGCAGGCGTTGAATTGATTACTAATTCATATTGCACTTGAAAATCCTCCTATAGATTTCATGCAAAGCGATTAAACTCAGAGAAATAACTGAATTTAAGTTTGAAAACCTTTAATAAGAAAAAGTTATTTTTTCTTTTTATGACGATTTTTTCTAAGTCTTTTTTTCCTCTTATGAGTAGACATCTTGTGTCTTTTTCTTTTTTTACCGCTCGGCATAATTTAATTATTTAATTTTTTTATTCTAGTTTACCTTAACCTTAGTCTTCACACCATCAACAAACGTTTTGGATGGTTTAAATGAAGGTATATTGTGGGCAGGTATAATTAGGGTAGTGTTTTTTGAAATGTTACGTCCCGTTTTTTCAGCTCTTTCTTTGACAACAAAACTTCCAAAACCTCTCAGGTATACATTTTCGCCTTTTTCTAGAGCATTTTTAATTGAGTCCATAAAAGCTTCAACTGCTGCTTGAAC
>JAZADZ010000052.1:0-19187 GCA_036123135.1 Bacteroidota bacterium
CCTTGAACATCGGTATTTAAATCGTCTCCAATCATTACGCTATTGGTAAGTTCAGCACCAGATTGGGACAATGCATAGTTAAAAATTTCAGGATGAGGTTTTTTACAACCAACTGCCTCGGACGTTATTATTTGATCAAAGTACTTTAATAAATTACTGTTGGACAATTTTTTGAACTGAACCTCCTCAAATCCATTAGTAATGATGTGAAGAATATATTTTGAATGTAAATATTCTAAAAGCTCTTGACAACCATCTAAAAGAAGAGTTCTTAATGGAGAATTTTTAACATAATCCCACCCAATTTTGGACGAAATTGAATCATCAATAATACCAAAATATTCCAATGTTTGTGCAAAACGAACGGTTCGTAAGTGCTCTTTAGAAAGTTTATTTTCTCGATAAAGAAGCCAACACTCTTCATTAATTTTTTTATACACATTTATAAATTCATCTACCAGTGAAATCCCTTTTTCATGAAGTTTGTATTTATGGAATAAATTGGTTAATTCCAATTGTGAATTTGACTCAAAATCCCACAATGTTCTGTCTAAATCAAGGAATATATGTTTGAAAGTATTCATGAACTAAACAATTGAAAAATTGAATTGTTTAAAAATGTGAGCACAAAAGCAGTGCAAACTAATAGTATTGAAACTAAATAATAAGAAAGTGGTCGATCACCATAAAATTTTGCAACTACAATCGTTCCAATTGGAACAGAAAGAAATAGTGGAGCAAGCAAACAAATAAGTAAAAACCCCATATTCGATCTTTTTAGCTTTACGATCCATTTGTTTTTAATTGTAAAAACTTTATTTGTTTTTTTTGATTGTAATTTTTTTTTTATTCTTCTTTTTTGAGAAAAATCCATAATTCTTTTGGAAAGAAAAAACGTTAGATTAAAGCAAAACAGTGCTCCAATTGTTGTACATATAAAAATTTCCCAGAAGGAAAGATCGGGCATTGATGCATAAGCTATTGAAGGTGTAAATAAAAATTTAACTTGAGCTAATCCAAACAGTATAAGGTATTTATTCCAAGGCATTTATTTAATCTTCCTTTGGTCCAAATGCTAAATCCCCAGCATCACCTAATCCAGGGACAATATAACTTTGAGAAGTCATCTCATCATCCACAGCACCTACCCATAGTGTAATTTCAGATGGAAGGTGTTTTTTAAGAAAGGCTACTCCTTCTTTACTTGCAATTACAGCAACTATATGAACCTTAGCTGGTTTTCCTTTTTTTAACAATGCCCTATAGGCAAGCACCATTGATTTCCCAGAAGCGAGCATAGGATCATTTAAGATAACCGTTTTGTTGTTCAAATTTGGACTTGCCATGTATTCGATTTCCACTTCAAAATCCTTTTCCGAGGAATGCTTTCTATACGCCGAAATAAAACAATTATCGGCTCTATCAAAATAATTGAGAAGCCCTAGGTGAAGTGGAAGACCAGCTCTTAATACAGTAGCTAGTACAGGTTGATTTTTAAACGAATGAGACTTAGCAACTCCAAGAGGAGTGGTAATCTGATTTGGCTGGTAATCCATATGCTTACTGATTTCATATGCTGAAATTTCACCAATTCGCTCTAAATTGCGTCTGAAACGCATTCTATCATTTTGAACATCAATATTCCTTAATTCATTTAAATATTGGTTGTAAATTGATTGCGTACTACTAAAATTATGTACCTCCATTACGAAAATTTATTTTTTACTTCGATTACTTTTTGGACTGCTTTGGATAATGTATTGTGTTCATAGCTGTAATACAATTTGTCTTGAGCTCCAAATTTTTTATTAAAGTTTGCAATACTATCAACGTTCGAACCTCCAAAATCAAAAATACAACCTTTTGATGTGTTCTGTTTAATAAGCTGATCAAAAGCGAAAAACATAGCACCAGATTTTTTCCCATTTTCATTTAAAGCTCCCTTGAAATAATTGATAATGTTCTTATGAAAATAAAAACAAACATATCCTTGAATTTCATCATTGAGATGAATTGAAAATAATTGAAAACGTTGATTATTTAATCCATTTTTGATTAAAGCGGAAAAATGAGTGTAGTTTGATTTTTTTAACCCAATTCGACCTCCAACATGTTTTTTAAAAAAATTTGTGAATGTTTCAATATCATTACATTTTTTCATAGAAAAGCCTAATGATTTTTTTAAAATTCTTTTCACATTAGTTGAATAATTTGCAGAAATTGATTGGTAAGACCCCGATAAATCTAACTGCTGAAATCTTCTTTTCGATATAGAAGCTTCAGAACTTTTAAATAAAAATGGTAAGTTGATTCGTATCCATTTGAAATTAGTTGAGAGAAAAGAAAAAACGAAAGAAACAAACTCATTATCGTAATTACCTAAAAATGTAAATTGTCTTGAGAAAAAAGGTTGATATACTAAGGAAATACCCCCTTTCAAAGCAACAGCAAATGGAAAAGCTGAACTGTAATCGTCTTTTACAATTACTTTCCACTTCTTACAAATTGAATTAATGTACCAATATTCACAATATTGAGAATAAGAAGAATTGGTCTTTTCTAAAATACTCTCCCATTTTTTTAAATCTACATCATCAGAGTTAATAACTTTGAAAGAGGAGTCTGACATTGGAATTAGTTTAATTCATTTACAATTTGATTAACAATAAATTCAGCCGACTTACCATTTCCAAAAATAGGTGGAAAACTGAGCGCATCTGTTCCTAAAAATTTACCGACAGCTGAGATGATATTATCTCTGTCTGCATCAGTAATAATAGCATTGCCCGTTTCTACAATTTCTACCCATTCCGTTTGTGGACGTAAAATGATACAAGGTTTTTTGAAAAAATATGCCTCCTTTTGAACACCTCCACTATCAGTAATAACCAATCGACAATTTTTTTCAAGTGCAATGATATCAAGAAAGGAAGTAGGAGGAATAATGCGAATAAACTCATTTTGCTCAATTTCATTGTTAAGCTCTTCAGAAAGTAATGCATTCATCATTTTCGATGTTCTTGGATGTATTGGTAAAATTATGGGGAGTTTAAAAGTATTACCTATTTCTATAAACGATTGAAAAATACTTGTCAGTTTATCCGCATTATCCGTATTATCGTTTCTATGAATGGTAGAGAGAATAAAATTATTTTTCTCCATTCCTAAATCACTCAATATTGAAGAGTTTTGATCACTTAAGGATGAAAAATGAATACTATTATCATACATTATATCTCCGCAATGAAAAACCTTTGGATGATCCAAATCAGCTTTTCCATTGAAATGAATATCAAATCCTTCATTCTTTAAATTTTTAATCCCTGTTTGAGTTGGTGAAAAAAGTAAAGTAGACGAATGGTCACACATTATTCGATTAATTTCCTCTGGCATTTGCTTGTTATATGATCTTAATCCAGCTTCGATATGAACAATTGGAACATATATCTTAACAGCTGCAATTGCGGTTGCTAGTGTTGAATTGGTATCTCCATAAACAATGACGGCACTAGGAGATTCATCCAAAAGAACCTGCTCAATTTTTTCAATCATTACAGCAGTTTGTTTTCCGTGTGAATTAGAACCAACGTTGAGATTAATGTCAGGGTTAGGAATTCCTAGCTCAGTGAAGAAAATTTCAGACATATTGTGATCGTAATGTTGTCCTGTGTGAACTATAACTTCATTCACATTAGAAATTTTTTCAATCGCTCTTGAAATAGCGGCCGCTTTAATAATCTGAGGGCGAGCCCCAACAATTGTAATGATTTTCATTAGCTTCAGTAATTAACGCTCTATAAGGCTAAAATAATCATTCTTGACAAGCTAATTATGTGAAGTAGAGTTACTTTGGAGGATAAATAAAAAAAGCCTTGGTTAATCAAGGCTTTCAACTATAGTAGTTTTTTGAAATTACAATGAATTCACGTGCTTTGTCAATTTTGACTTAAGGTTTGAAGCTTTCCTTTTGTGAATAACGTTCTTCTTGGCAAGTTTATCAAGAAGAGAGCTTACGTATGGAAGTAACTTTACCGCTTCTTTTTTATCGGAAAGGCCTCTCAACTTTTGTATGGCACTTCGAGTTGTTTTGTGCTGATACTTATTGATCAAGGCTTTAGCTTCGTTTGATCTAATTCTTTTTATTGCAGACTTGTGATTTGCCATAATGGTATTCTTTTTTTAGCAGCCCGTAGGGGAATCGAACCCCTGTTTCCAGGATGAAAACCTGGCGTCCTAACCCCTAGACGAACGGGCCAATGTTTTTATCTGTCGCAAAACAGAGTGCAAATTTAATTTTTTTTTTAATTACTCAAAATAAAAATGCTTATTTAATGGGGGGATTATTCCACGCTGTCACTATTGGAATTGAAAACAAAACCTAGTCTTTTTCCAGTTTTAATTCTAGAGTCGTCGATTCGTTGATTTATCTCTCTAACAGAAACCTCTTTTATTATATCATAATTTGGAACTAAAAGATCAAAGTCAAGGCAATAAATAATTGCAGATTGAATAATTGATTTTAACCTGTCTTTATCTAAAATATGATTGACAAAGTCATTATACAAAAACCCAAGCTGTCGTTTTCCTTCCACCATAAAGTGATTCTCGTGATTGATAAAAATTCTTCCTACAAGGTACCCTAAGTCGTTGTACCTATTGTATTTAAACGAATCATTCAGGAAATTATATATGTTTATGATACCACAATAACCTCTGTTATCGTTTTCACTTAAGTAAACTGTTTTCCAAAGACTGTTTTCTCGATCAAACTTAAAAACATTCGTATGCATTTGAAAGATCAATAAATCTCCTGCAACTCTAACTTTCGCCTCGAATTCACCAGTTTCTTTGTATTCAATGATTACTCTTTCATCAACCTTGGAAATTCTAGTACTAAGGTCATCACAAACCTCTTTTAAAACCTGTTTTAAAACTTTGAAGTTTAATATGATATTATTGAATACATCTTGTTTTAGAACACTCTTTTCTTTTACAAGATTGAACATTAGTTCTTGACTTTCCTTGTGATTCATATAATGTAAATTTCGTTAATAAGCTCTTGCAAAGACCACTCTTCTTGAAGATGGCTTTCCTGAATAAATACAAGATCCTTTTTCTTCCAAAGCGTCAAGTTGAATGCATCGAATGGTAGCTTTTGACTTTTCTTTAATTTTTAATTCTGACTCTTTTGTACCGTCCCAATGGGCTAAAACAAATCCACCATTGTTTTCCAGGATTGTGTTCAATTCTTCCAAACTCTCGGCTTTGTAGGTATGTTTTTTGGTGAAATTTTCAGCTTTACTGAATAAATTATTCTGGATTTGATCCAATAAATCAATAATTATTTGTTCGATACCATCTTGATTTTCAGTAGTTTTTTCCATAGAATCTCTTCTGGCTAGTTCTACAGTTCCATTTTCTAAATCTCGAGGACCAATAGCAATTCTTAAAGGAACACCTTTCATTTCATATTCAGCAAATTTCCATCCTGGCTTTCTTTTGTCATCGTCATCGTACTTTACCTTAATGTTGTGATCTCTGAGTTTGCTAGCAATAGTATTGGCAACCTTAGAAATTTCATTGAGCTGGTCTTGACCTTTGTAAATTGGAACGATGGCAACGTGAATAGGAGCAAGCTTTGGAGGTAATACTAAGCCATGATCGTCAGAGTGAGTCATAATTAAAGCTCCCATAAGTCTTGTTGATACCCCCCAAGATGTTGCCCATACGTGTTGAGACTTTCCTTGAGAATCAGAAAAGGTAACATCGAAAGCTTTAGCAAAATTTTGACCTAAAAAGTGAGAAGTTCCTGCCTGTAGCGCTTTTCCGTCTTGCATCAAAGCCTCTATACAATATGTTTCTATCGCTCCGGCAAAACGCTCATTTTCAGATTTAACTCCTTTGAGAACAGGCATGGCCATATAATCCTGGGCAAAAGAAGCATAAACATCTAACATTTTTTCAGTTTCATCCACTGCTTCCTGTTTGGTTGAATGAGCAGTGTGTCCCTCTTGCCAAAGAAATTCAGAAGTTCTTAGAAATAATCGAGTTCTCATTTCCCAACGAACAACATTAGCCCATTGATTAATCAGAATAGGTAAATCACGGTAAGATTGAATCCAATTTTTGTACGAATTCCAAATAATTGTCTCAGAGGTTGGACGAACAATTAATTCTTCCTCAAGGCGAGCATCTGGATCAACCACTACTCCACCTCCGCCGTCAGCATTTTTTAATCTGTAATGAGTAACAACGGCACATTCTTTAGCAAAACCTTCAACATGATCTGCCTCTTTACTTAGGTAGGATTTTGGAATAAACAAAGGGAAATAAGCATTTTGATGACCCGTCTCTTTGAACATTCTGTCCAGTTCAGCCTTCATGTTTTCCCAGATTGCAAATCCATAGGGCTTAATAATCATGCATCCCCTAACATCTGAATGTTCCGCTAAATCTGCTTTACTGACCAGTTCGTTGTACCAACTTGAAAAGTCTTCCTCTCTTTTTTTTAACCCTTTCCCCATTTTGGTATGGTATTTGTTATTTTTTGTTAAAAGATTAAAGAACAAAATTAACATTATTAAAAAGTCAATCCGTACAAAACAATTAAACTTTTTAACTTTACTTAAAGTTCGATAATCAGAAAATAACTCACTATGAAAACTATAAATCAATTTCTATACATTATTATTTTTTCGTTTATGTTTTCTTGTACAGTATCAAAAGACATGAGCTATCAAGATGACATCTATAGTGCTGAAAATGAAATAATTTTCGCGGACAACAATACAGATCAGAAAAATCAAGAAGAGGAAGATTATTATGACGCTGAATACGGAGATTTATACGAAGACGATCAATATGATTTTTATGGTGACAACAATACAACCTACATTACCAACAATAATTACAACAGCCGCTATTCAGATAGATTCCAACGATTCAATAATTCAGGATTTTATTTTGGAGTTTCTTATTGGCAAAACCCATATTGCTACAACAACTGGTATTCTTACAATAGTTGTTTCTGCGGAATGAATAATAATTATTGGAATAACAATTGGTGGGGATATGGTTATCCATACAATAGCTTCTATTCCAATAATTTCTATGGAAATGGTTGGAACAACTACTACTCCAATAACTTTTATGGAAATGGTTATGGTTGGGGAAATAATTGGGGGAATCCATGGAACAACTACTGGGGAAATTCCTGGGGGAATAATTATCAAACAAATAACTTCTACGGAAATGGTTGGAACAATGACAACGACAACAGCTCTGGCTCTTACTATGGCCACCACGGATCAATTAGTTCATCATCAACCAACAGCTCATCCTATAACAACAGCAATGATAATTATGCTGTTGTAGTTTCAACAGTTAAAGAAAATCCTGTTGTGAATAACAATGATGATTATTCAGTTGTTGTATCTAGCAGTAAAGACAAACCTGAAAACACAACCAACAATTATGATTATGGTATTACAGTCAGTAAACCGGCTAAATTTAATACACTATCTAACCTAAACAGTAGTAAAAGATCTGTTCATTCGTCAAGTTCTTCAAATGCAACAAAACCAATCAATGCAACAAGAAATACCAATTATTCTACTGAATCCAACAAAAGGTCGAATACAACAAGCAGTAAACATTCCTCAAGTTTTTACAACAAGCCTCGAACCAACAATTACACTCCAATAATAAACAGTTCTTCAAGTTTCAGAACTGGAGGCAGTAGTTCTAATAACTTTAAGTCCAATAAATCCAACAGCTATAGATCTGGGATTAGTGGATCTAACAGCTATAAGCCAAATAAATCCAATAACTACAGATCTGGAAGCAGTGGCTCTAATAGCTACAAATCCGGTAGTTCAAGAAGCAACAACAGTTATAAGCCTGCTTCAAGAAGTAGTTCTGGGGGAAATGGTTCTAGAAGAAGATGATAAATCGATTTTTTAAATATTATTTCAGTTTATCTTTTTTAATAATAACATCTGTTTGTTTTACTCAAAACGAGGAGGATGCCCTGCGATACAGTAACCTTCATTTTGGTGGAACAGCTAGATACATTGGAGTATCTGGAGCGTTTGGAGCCCTTGGAGCAGATATTTCTGTACTAAGTGTAAATCCTGCTGGAATGGCTAGATACAAAAAATCTGAACTAACTTTTACCCCCAATGTATCCCTCTCGAGTTCTGAGAGTTCCTATGAATCATCGATTGGTCAAGCAGGAAGGGAAAATATAAATGTTGGATCTTTTGGAATTGTAGGTGTAACCAAACAAGATCCGGAAAAGCGTTCAAAATGGAATAGTTTTCAATTTGGATTTGCCTACAACAGATTGGCAGACTTCAACGATAACATTCAAATAAATGGTAATAATGACAACAATTATAATTCAATGTCTCATGTATTTGCCCTTAGATCGGTTGGAAGTAGTCCAGATCAGTTATTACAAAATGATCCATTCTATGGAGATCTTGCTTACCAAACATACATCACCGACTATGACACCACCACAGGATTTTATTCTACTAGAATGAATAGCCCAACTATTTTTCAAGATCATCAAATTAACAGGAAAGGAAGAGTTGGAGAGTATTCAATTGCTGTTTCTGGAAATTACAATCAAAAATTTTACATTGGCGGATCAATAGGAATTCCAAAAGTTTTCTTTGAAGAAAACAAAACACATTATGAAATTGAGATTGTAGACTCTTCTGAATTTGCACATAGTTTTACTTTTAATGAAAATAATCAGACAAATGGCAATGGAATAAATGCAAAGATTGGATGTATTCTATTACCCAATCAATGGCTCCGACTCGGATTTGCTTATCATACAAGAACTTTTTACAATCTATCTGATAACTGGAATACTAGCATGCGATCTAGAGTTTCAGAAACCGAAACATACAGCTATTCCTCATACGATGGAAACTACAGATATCAGTTGACAACACCAAGTAGGATAATAGGAAGCGCATCTTTAATAATTGCAAAAAAAGCATTGCTAAGTTTAGATTACTCTAGAATAAATCACTCACAAGCCAGACTTAGCCCAGATACTTACTATGGAAGTAATTATAATTTTTCCAACGAGAACAACACAATAGACACCAATTATAGAGCTTCTAACAACATACAAATTGGTTCGGAAATGAAAATTGGAGATTTTTACATGGTTAGAGCTGGATATGCAATTTTTCAAAACCCGTATTCATCAATCAGTGACAATTCTTTCAACAGAACTTCTTACAGCATAGGAGTTGGATACCGAAACAAAAAATATTTTTTTGATTTAGGTGGCAGATATTCCACTTGGAAAGAAAATTATTATATGTACGACCCATCAATTGTAGACAATGCTGAAATGATTAAATCAATGCTAAATCTTTCATTTACAGTAGGATTTAAATGGTAAAAAAAAGGGAGCAAAAAGCTCCCTTTTAAAATTTGGTCTTCTACTACTTATTTAAGCAGTTTATTTATTTTCTTATTTATTTTCTCAGCTTGTTCAGTTGCAAGCTCTGCATCAACTAAAATTCTACCGCTGTGCTCATCAATGATAATTCTCTTTCTTGCAGCAATATCCAACTGAATCTGTGGTGGTATTTTAATGAAGGATCCTCCAGAGGCTCCTCTTTCAACAGGAACGACGGCTAAACCATTCTTAGCAGCTCCTCTGATTCTTCTGTATGTTCTTAGATATCTTTCTTCTACAGATTTTCCTGCTTTTTCAGATTCTTGAAGAAGAATTTCTTCTTCTTTTTCAGTCTCAGATACAATTTCTTTGAGCTCTTTCTTTTTGAGCTCTAGGGCACTCTTTTTATCTTCAAATAATTCTTTTGCCTCACTGAGCAATTCTTTCTTGCTTTCAATTTTGAACTTATATTCTTTTATTCTTTTTTCAGCAAGCTGCATTTCAAGATCTTGGTATTCAACTTCCTTGTTGAGTGAATCAAATTCTCTATTGTTTCGAACTTTATTTTGTTGCTCAGCGTATTTTTTTATTGCCTCTTTGGATTCAGCAATTGTATTTTTTTTGTCAGCAATAGATCTTTCAAATGATTCAATTTCTGTTTTAATTTTTTCAACTCTATTTTCTAAACCAGCAAGCTCATCTTCTAAACCTTGGACTTCCAGTGGTAATTCACCTCTAACCTCACGCATTTTATCAATTTTAGAATCGATTACTTGGAGATTATACAAAGCTCTTAAAGTTTCCTCTGGTGTTACTTTTTTTGTTTTTGCCATTTCATAAATAATTGATCGGATTGGTATTTACATCCGTTAAACGAATTGCAAAACTAGGAAAATTTTCCTTTAATCCTTCAGCAATTAAATCAATTGTATATTGCTCACTTTCAAAATGACCAATATCTGCAATAATTATCTGATTATTAGCATCAAAAAACTCGTGATATTTAAAATCTGAACTTATAAATACATCTGCATTGGCTTGAATAGCTTTAGACAAAAGAAAACTTCCAACACCGCCGCAAACAGCTACAGATTTTATCTCTTTTTTGCAAATTTTAGTGTGTCTTAACATTGCAGTATTAAAACTCGATTTAATATTTTTTAAAAAAACATTCGGTTCAATAGGACTCTCTAATTCTCCTATTAGACCAGAGCCAACATTAAATGAGTTTTCTAATGGGAAAATATCATACGCAACCTCTTCGTAAGGATGCGCGTATTTCATCGCTTTTACCACTTTTCCAAGAAGATGTTTAGGAAATACAACTTCAGTTTTTATTTCCTCCTCGTTGTGTAATTTACCAACCTCACCAACGTGAGGATTAGCAGAACTACCGGCAAGAAATGTACCTGTCCCAGGCGAATTAAAACTGCAATGGGAGTAAGCACCTATAGTGCCAGCACCCGCATCAAAAATTGCTTGTCTCACTTTTTCATTAATATTCAAAGGACTAAAAAAAACTAATTTCACAAGTAAACTATTTGAAGGGTTTAAAATTCTTCTATTTACAAGTTTTAACTGATCGGCAATTCTTCCATTAACTCCTCCAATAACATTATCTAAATTAGTATGAATGGCAAAAATATTTATGTCATTTTTAATGGCTTTAATCACTGTTCGTTCTACATAATTAGAGTGATTAATTTTTTTTAAGCCTTTGAAAATTATTGGATGATGAGCAACAATAAGGTTACAATTTTTCTCGATTGTTTCTTGAATCACTTCCTCAGTGCAATCCAAACACACCACAATACCAGAAACTGTATTTTCTGGATTCCCTACAATCAATCCACAATTGTCGTAGTTTTCTTGAAATTCAGGTGGAGCAATAGAGTCTAAATAATTTATTACCTCTTTAACCTTCATATGATTATTTTTGAATCAAATATACACAATGAAACCATTGAGATTTATATTGCTTCCAATGTCTGCAATCTATTGGATAGCAACTAGTATCCGAAATTTTCTCTTTGATAAAAATATTTTCAAATCAACTGAATTTGATGTTCCGGTGATAAATGTTGGAAATTTATCAATGGGAGGCGCTGGTAAAACTCCTCATTGTGAATACATTATTGAATTACTCAGAAAAGACTATAAAATAGCTTTACTGAGTAGAGGATATGGAAGAAAAACCGTTTCATACAAGGAAGTAGAACCAACACATCCTTTTTTATCCGTTGGAGATGAACCTTTACAGGTTAAAACAAAATTTCCTGAAGTAACTGTTTCTGTTGAAAACAATAGGGTAAAAGGAATTTTAAATCTTTTATACGACCATCCAGAAACAGAAGTTGTTCTATTAGATGACGCATTTCAGCATCGGTCTATTCGACCTGGTTTAAACATTTTACTTACAAAATATCATCATCCATTTTACAATGATTATATTTTTCCTGTAGGAAACTTAAGAGAATCCTCTGGAGGTAGTAAAAGAGCAGATCTTATTATTGTTACAAAATGCCCAGAGCATATTTCTGAACGTCAAAAAAAGTCAGTTGAAAGCGCTATCAATGCAAATGCAATAATTTATTTCACTAAAATTTCATATGGAAAGATTGAACCTATTTTTAATTCACCTGCTCTTTCATTGAACCAATCCCTTAATATTCTACTGGTCACTGGAATAGCATCAACTGAACACATTACAGCTAAACTTAAAGATGATAAATTAAATTTCAAGCACTTGAAATACCGAGATCATTATCCATTTAGCGAAAAAGATGCTGATAAAATTTCTGAAATATTTGATAACTTCGCGTCAGGAAATAAAAAAATTATTTTAACTACAGAAAAGGATGCAATGAGAATAAAAAACGTTGAAAAGCTCAGCAAATTTCCGCTTTATTATATTCCGATTAAAATTGAATTTATCTCTGAAAAAGAGTCTTTTGATCAAAAACTAAAGAAATATGTTGCAAACAATTAAAAATACAGCTGACTTCATTTCGGAAAAAACCAAATTTCGTCCAGAAATCGGCATTATACTAGGTACGGGCTTGGGAGGGCTTGTAGATGAAATTGATATCAGTCATGCAATTTCTTATCATGATATTCCAAACTTTCCTGTATCAACAGTCGAAGGACACAGTGGCAAGCTAATATTTGGGGAATTAGGTGGAAAAAATGTAATTGCTTTACAGGGAAGATTTCATTTTTATGAAGGTTATTCCATGAATGAAGTTGTTTTCCCTGTTCGAGTTATGAAATTCTTAGGTATTGAAAAGCTTATTGTAAGTAATGCTTGCGGGGGTGTTAATCCTTCATTTGAGATAGGTGATATTATGCTTATTTCCGATCATATCAATTTATTTCCTACCAACCCATTGATTGGCCCCAACATTGACGAGCTTGGTCCAAGATTTCCTGATATGAGCGAAGCTTATTCAAAAGAATTAATTACTCTTGCAGAAAAAGTAGCTGCAAAAAATCAAATTAAACTTGTAAAAGGAGTCTATGCTGGACTGACCGGACCAACTCTTGAAACTCCTGCGGAATATTTTTACACAAGAGCCATAGGTGCAGATGCAGTTGGCATGAGTACTGTTCCTGAAGTTATTGCTGCTAGGCACATGTCCATTCCTTGTTTTGGTTTTTCGGTCATTACCGATTTAGGAGTTCCAGGAAAAATTGTTGAAGTCACTCATCAAGAAGTTCAGCAAGTAGCAGCAAAAGCTGAGAAAAAACTCACTGTTATAATCAAGCAAATGTTAGCATCAATTTGACTCTAATGAAACTTTCCCAAGCTCTTGAAAAATATGAACCAGTAATTGGTATTGAAATTCATGCCCAGCTAAACACAAACAGCAAAGCATTTTGTAGCGATATCAATGAATACGGTGCAGTTCCAAACACTCAAACATCGCCAATTTCGCTAGGGCATCCGGGTACTCTCCCAAGATTCAATAAAAAAGTAATCAATTATGCTGTTAGAATGGGTGTAGCCTGTAATTCTTCAATTACAAAAAAAATGCATTTCGATAGGAAAAACTATTTCTATGCAGACCTTCCAAAAGGATATCAGATTACTCAAGATAAAACTCCAATTTGTAGAGGAGGTGAAATAACAATAAAAGACGATTCTGGTAACGAGAAAAACATTGGACTTACCCGAATACATATGGAGGAGGATTCCGGGAAAAGCATTCATGATCAGGATCCATTCAATTCACTCATAGACCTAAACAGAGCAGGTGTTCCACTTATCGAAATTGTAACGGAACCCGAACTAAAGTCAAGTACTGAAGCATACAACTACGTTTCTGAAATTCGAAAACTTCTTAGATATCTAGAAATATGTGATGGAAACATGGAAGAGGGCAGCATGCGATGTGATGTTAATATTTCGATAATGCCAATTGGAAGTACAACTTTTGGACAACGGGTTGAAATAAAAAATCTTAACTCAATTCGTAATGTTCAGCGTTCAATTGACTATGAGATATGTAGACAAGCAGCAACTCTCGAGAATGGTCAAAAAATAGCACAACAAACAAGAAATTTTGATGCAGCCTCAGGAAAAACTATTGGAATGAGATCCAAAGAATCGGCTCATGACTATAGATATTTTCCTGAACCAGATTTAACTGCCTTAGTACTCAGCGATGAGTATATTGAAAAAGTTAAAGTATCACTACCTCCTCTACCAAATGAGCTCTATAAAAAGTATCATTTTAAACTAGGACTTTCGGAATACGACTCAACCAACTTAACCGAGAGTAAAGAAATTGCACTGTATTTTGAGAAAATGATAAGCATTACAAAAAATTACAAAGCAGCTGCAAATTGGGTAATGGGTAGTATTAAATCTTATTTAAACCAAACCGCAACTTCAATCAATGAATTTCCGATTTGTCCAGAGCATATGGTTACATTAATAGAAATGATTGATTCAGGAAGCATCAGCAATTCTTTGGCCAGCCAACAACTTTTCCCACAGATGTTAAAAACACCCACAGATTCTCCTGAAAAAATTGCTGAGACAAAAGGTTGGCTCTCACAAAATGATGAAAATGAACTTGAAAACATTATTCTGACTATTTTTAAAGAGAATCCAGAAGAAACAACAAGGTTTAAAAGTGGAGAAAAAAAGTTAACTGGTTTTTTTATGGGAAAAATAATGAAAGCCTCAAAGGGGACAGCAGACCCAAAAAAATCATCAGCTTTATTGAACAAATTAGTACACAATGAAAATTAATCCCCTTCCAATACTATTATTTTTTTTAATCGGTTGCTCAAACCAAAGTCAAACATCTGATACTTCCGTAGATAACACAATTCCAGAAGATTTAGAGGAAGAAACTTTTTCTTATGTAACAGCGCAAATCAAAAATAGCACTGATAATAAGTTTTATCTATATGAACTTGATGGAGAACAACCCCAAAAAATTGATTCTTCAATTTCATTAAATGACAACATATCCTTCACTTCCAAGCACACCAACCAATTTAATATTCTTGGAATTGGGGAAAACCAACAAAATCTTTTATTGATTATTGCCGAAAAAGGAGATACCATTTCTATTACGAGCAACTACAAAGAAGCCAATTTTAATTATACAATTAGTGGATCAAAAAATTCTGTTATTCTAAAAGACTACCTTAAAAACAGACTTGAAGTAATTAATCAGATAAATGAAGTTCAACAAAAAATAAACCTTCTTTCTTTTGATGCTCAAAAAGAAAGGAATGAACTTATTTCTCGAGCTGAAACTATTAAAAATAGCTTTAATAAAATCAAACAAGACTTCATCTTAAACAATCAAAATTCTCCTGCCATTTTTATTGCGCTTTATGATTTAACTAATTTAATGGAAGAGCAAAACCTACTTGAGATTGTAGCAGAGTCAATTTCAACTCACTTTCCAAATACAGCATTTCAACAAGCATCAATTATGCTTATGAATAAAGCCAACCAACAAATAGAAATGCAAAAACAACAGTTATCCATGCAACAACAACAAAAACAGGAAATGGAAAATGCTGGAATTGCTGTTGGAAAACCTGCTCCTGAATTGAATTTTTCTGACCAAAACGGAAAACTTTTAGCACTATCGGATTTAAAAGGAAAAGTTGTTTTGCTTGATTTTTGGGCATCCTGGTGTGGTCCATGTAGAAGAGAAAATCCGTTTGTTGTAGGTTTATACAATAAATACAAAAACAAAGGGTTTGATATTTACAGCTTTTCTCTTGACAAAGAGAAGGCTAAGTGGATACAAGCCATTGCTCAAGATGGATTGATTTGGAAAAATCATGTTAGCGATCTTATGGGATGGCAATCACTTGGAGCAGCAAAATATTTAATTAGAAGCATACCTCAAACTTTTCTCATCGATAGAAAAGGGAATATTGCTGAAATAGGCTTAAGAGGAAACGAATTAGAACAAAAAATTATTGAACTACTTTAGCTATGAGCACAATTAAACACATACTTCTCTTATTCATTTCATTTACAACAACAGCTGTTCTAGCTGAAGAACCAAATGTTGAAATTAATGGGACAATTAAAAACGGTGAAGGAAGAACCATTTTTCTAAAAACTTTTAAGAATGACAAAAGCATTCTTGTTGACTCAGCACTCATTAAAAAAAATGGAAAATTTAACTTCAAGTTTTACACTGAAAAAAAGAACTTTTTCTCTTTAAATATCTCTGGAAGGAAAAAAAATGAAATCGCTCTTTTAATACTAGACAATAAAGAGAACAATTCAATTAACTTTAACTCAACTTTTGAAGACTTTGGAACCCTCTATAACGTTGAAGGTAGTCATGAGTGTGATGTTATTGAAGACTATGTTAAAATCATCTATAACTACCAGAAAAAAAGAAACCTTCAAACAAATGTATTTCAAGACCCCAGTTCGAAACTCAATAAGGACAGTATCAAAACAATTATTGATGAATTGGATAATAAATTCAAATCAGTAAGATCAGAATTTATTCTCAGGAATAAGTTCTCTATGGCGGTTATTATTACCGCAAGCTCCTTGAATCCTCAACAAGACCTTGAACTATACAAAACCATTCGAGATGGACTACTCAAATCTGCGCCTGGCTCAGAATATCAAATTGCTTTCAGTAATCAAGTTGACCAAATTGAACAGCAACTAAATGCTCAACAGCAGCAAAAAAAGGAAGAAGAAGCAATAAAAAATCTTACAGCAATTGGAAATGTTGCACCAGAGCTTAATTTTAACAACCCTGAGGGCAAATTAATCACATTAAAGTCTTTAAGAGGGAATTATGTACTAATTGATTTTTGGGCTTCATGGTGTCGTCCATGCAGGATGGAAAATCCAAATGTTGTGAAATTGTATAATAAATACAAAGAACAAGGATTTACTGTTTTTAGTGTTTCTTTAGACAACAATGTTGATCGATGGGTTAATGCCATAAAAGCGGATAACTTATCGTGGCCCAACCACGTTAGCGATTTAAAGCAGTGGAGAACGGAAGCAACTAAAATTTATGGTTTTAGAGGCATTCCCTATACCGTACTTATTGACAAGGAAGGTAAAATAATTGCAAAAAATCTAAGAGGTCCTTCTTTGGAAGCTAAGCTCAAAGAATTATTTGGCAGCTAACAAAAACAGTTTAATGAAGAAAATTTTTTTTCTCTACTTTCTATTTTCTACAGCTCTCCATACCCATTCCCAAGATAATTATTTTCAACAACGAGTGAATACTTTCATAGAAGTGTCTCTAAATGATGAAAAACATGAACTATCTGCACATGAGACAATAGAATATACCAATAACTCTCCGAACCCTATAGACTCTATTCTTTTTCATTTATGGCCTAATGCATACAAAAATATTAGCACTGAAATGGCCAAACATGATGTGGAAAATGGTGAATTAGAATTTCGATTTTCTGATCTTTCAGAAAAAGGATTCATTGATTCATTAAACTTTTCATGTAATAACAAGACCCTTAAATGGAATTACTTTAATAATAAAGTTGATATTGCTGTAGTACATCTCGACACCTCTTTACTTCCAAATCAAACCATTTCGATAGCCACACCATTTCGAGTTAAAATTCCGTCAGGCTTATTCTCTAGATTAGGACACATTGGTCAATCCTATCAAATAACTCAGTGGTTTCCAAAACCTGCAGTATATGACAAAGAAGGATGGCACCCAATGTCTTACTTGAGTCAAGGTGAATTCTACTCTGAATTTGGAAGCTATGATGTTAAAATAACACTTCCTGAAAATTATGTTGTTGGTGCAACCGGCGATTTAATAAATGGAGATGATGAGTTGGCTTTTCTAAAGAATAAAGTTGAGCAAACCGAAGCCATTATTTTAGCTAAAAATTATTCCTCTGACATGTCGTTTCCAGAAAGTAGTTCAACAACTAAAACACTTCATTTCCATCAAGAAAATGTACACGATTTTGCTTGGTTTGCTGACAAAAGATATCATGTTTTAAAAGGAGAAGTTGAACTTCCAAAATCCAAAAGAAAAGTAGCCACTTGGGCGATGTTTACCAATAATGAATTTAAACTTTGGGAAAAAGCAATTGAATACATCAATGATGCCACCTACAATTATTCATTTTGGGTTGGAGATTATCCCTACAACCATGTAACAGCTGTTGATGGATCAATTAGTGCAGGTGGAGGCATGGAATATCCCAACATTACGGTCATTGGAGAATCCAGAAGCCATTACTTCCATGATGAGGTAATTACTCACGAAGTAGGTCACAATTGGTTTTACGGAATATTGGGAACTAATGAAAGAGAAAATGCTTGGATGGACGAGGGAATAAATTCATTTGTTGAGTTTAGACACATGAGTAAAAAATACAATCAAAAAAATAATCTTTTTGAAAATAATCTTTTAAAAACATTAGATCTTGGGGGAAGTTCACTCATGCAATTGGGCTATAAATTCAATGCATCAAGAAATAACGACCAACCCATTCAAATGGGATCCAGTAAATTCACTAGTATGAATTACGGTATTATCGTGTATGGTAAGACAGCCATGGGCTTTAATTACCTCAAGGAATACATAGGGGTTAGCAAATTTGATTCCTGTATGCGCACCTATTTCGATAGATGGAAATTCAAGCACCCTCAACCTAGAGATATTAAAGCTGTCTTTGAAGAGGTTTCAAATAAAAATTTGAATTGGTTTTTTAACGACTTTATAGGAACAACTCAAAAGGTTGATTATAAAATAAAAAGCATCAAAAAAACCTCTAATTCAACGTATTTGTTGAAACTTAAGAACAGAACAGGTTTCACTGCACCTATTTCAATATCGGGTATCAATAAAGACACATCTACCACCTATTTCAAATGGATTGAAGGCTTTAAAAGTGATACTACAATTGAAATTAATGCTGAAAAATCAATAGAAAAAATTTTACTTAACAACAACAATAGCTCAAACGATCTAATATCTACAAACAATTACATCAGAACTTCTGGAATTCTAAAAAGAACAGCACCACTAAAGTTAAAATTTCTAACTGGTTTGGAAAGTAGTGAAAATACAACCATCTACTACACTCCAGCAATTGGTTGGAATTCTTATGATCGTTTAATGGCTGGAATTTCACTCTACAACTCATTGTTATTGGAAAGAAATTTTGAATGGACTCTGGTGCCAATGTATAGCTTTGGAAATAAAGAAATCGTCGGATTAGGAAGCATTAATTTCCAATTTTATCCAACTAAAATTTT
>JAZADZ010000053.1:0-12401 GCA_036123135.1 Bacteroidota bacterium
TTCTCTGCACTTTCAACAATCATGACACTTGCATTAGGCACATTTACTCCAACCTCAATTACAGTAGTTGCTACCATGATTTGTGTTTGTCCAGTAGCAAACTGCTGCATCTCGTAATCTTTGTCAGCAGATTTCATTTTCCCGTGAACTATACTTACTCTGTAATCAGGAAGCGGAAATCGCCTTGAAATGCTCTCATATCCGTCCATTAAGTCTTTATAATCTAACTTTTGAGACTCCTCAATCAAAGGATAAACAATATATATCTGTCGACCTTTTTTAATTTCATCTTCAATAAATTGAAAAATCTTCAACCTTCCTTTATCGAATTGGTGTATGGTTTTAATTTCTTTTCTACCAGGTGGCATCTCATCAATGACAGACACATCTAAATCTCCATAAAAAGTCATGGCAAGCGTTCGAGGGATCGGAGTTGCTGTCATCACCAATATATGAGGAGGATGGTTGTTCTTTTTCCACAATCTGGATCGCTGAGCAACTCCAAATCTATGCTGCTCATCAATTACAGCAAGCCCTAAATTTTTGAACTCCACAATATCCTCCAGTAAAGCGTGTGTCCCAATCAATATGTTTAAGCTTCCATCTTTTAAATCCTTGTGAATTTTAGAGCGTTGTACTTTTGTTGACGAACCAGTAAGCAACTGGATAGAAACTGCCATTTCATTAAGTAATTTTGATATGGTATTAAAATGTTGAATGGCTAAAATTTCTGTAGGAGCCATTAAGCATGCTTGATATCCATTATCAATTGCAATAAGCATATTTAAAACTGCAACTAAGGTTTTTCCACTTCCAACATCTCCTTGAAGCAATCTGTTCATATGAACTCCAGAACCTAAATCTTTACGAATTTCTTTTACAACCCTTTTCTGAGCACCAGTTAAATTAAATGGTAAATGGTTTTGATAAAAAATATTAAAAAAATCACCGACTTTTGAGAAGATATACCCTTTAATTTTTCTTTGTGTAGTTATTTTTTGCTTATTGATAGCGAGCTGCAAAAAAAAGAGTTCTTCAAATTTTAACCTTAATATGGCTTTTTTTAAATCAGTAGAATTTGTTGGAATATGAATGTTTTGATAGGCAGAATCACGATCAATTAAACTATACTTTTCAAGGATTTCAATGGTAAGAGATTCTGGTATTTTATCCTTGGCAATTAAAAGGAGATTTCGAATGATCTTTTCTATTCCTCTAGAATTTAATCCCTTTCTAGAGAGCTTTTCTCCTGAATGATAAACAGGTTGTAGCATTCCTTTTGGAATGTTGACCTTTTCAAACGCATCTATTTCTGGATGAGCAATATTCCATTTGTTTCCAAACTTATTGGCCTTTCCATAAACTAAATAGGTTTTTCCTTCAAATAGAGAAGACTTTACCCATTTGACACCCTTAAACCAGACAAGTTCTATGACACCCGTATCGTCTTCAAGTTGAGCAACTAGTCTTTTTCTTCTTTGCTCGCCAACCTCTTGGACTCTTTTAACAACACCTTTTAGTTGAACTTCGGATGATTGTCCCGGAACATCAACAATTTTATGAAACACAGAGCGATCTACATAACGAAATGGAAAATAATGAAGCAAATCATTAAACGTAAAAATACGTGCTTCTTTGGTGAGAATTTCTGCTCTTGCAGGTCCAACACCTTTAAGAAATTCAATGGTAGTTTTTAAAAATTCCAAATCGAAACAATTGCTTCATAAATAAACAAAAAAAAGGGATGAATAAAAATCCATCCCTTAAAATATGGTTTCAAAAAGAATACTATATAGCTCCTTTTCCCAAAAGAAGGACAGGATTTTCCATGTAGTTCTTAAAAGTATTTAAAAATTTAGAACCAACAACACCGTCCACAACCCTGTGGTCACAGCTAAGTGTAACTTTCATTACATTTCCTGGAACAACAACTCCTCCTTTTACTACCGGAATAGATTGAATTCCTCCAACAGCAAGAATACAGGCATCAGGAGGATTGATAATAGCAGTAAAATCATCTATTCCAAACATTCCCAGATTAGAAATGGTAAAAGTATTGCCCTCCCAATCTTCAGGTTGCAATTTTTTATCTTTTGCTTTTTGAGCAAATTCTTTTACCTCAGCACCAATTTGAGATAATGATTTACCATCAGCAAAACGAACAACAGGAACAAGAAGACCTTCATCTACAGCAACAGCTACACCAATATTAACATGATTATTGTAGCGAATTACATCTCCCAACCAGGAAGAATTTACTTGAGGATGCTCTTTCAATGAGGTTGCAGCAGCTTTAATTACCAAATCATTGAAGGAAATTTTAACAGGACTTAAGGCAGTATTTATGGACGTTCTTGCAGAAATGGCATTGTCCATATCGATAGAAACTGAAAGGTAAAAATGAGGAGCAGAAAATTTACTTTCTCCAAGACGATGTGCGATTACCTTTCTCATTTGAGAGACGGGATGCTCGTCGTAACTTTCAATGCCTACAAAATTTGACGCTACACCTTGAAAATTATCAATATCTCTTTTAATAATTCTTCCATCCTCACCTGTACCCTTCACTAGATTTAGATTAATATTACGCTCGCTGGCTAATTTTTTAGCAAGTGGAGAGGCTTTAATTTTCGAGATGGACATCTCACTGGCTGGAGGATAAGAAATTGGTGATGAAGAAATAGACACGGCTTTTTCTTGTACAACAGGAGCCACAACCTTTTCTTCTTTTTGAATTTCTTTTTCGGGTTCTACAACCACTTTTTCTTGCTCCTCTAGATTGGTTTGTTTGGAAGATTCTATTTCTAATATCGATGCGATATCTTCCCCCTCTTCACCGAGAATTGCAAGAATAGAATCTACTGGTGCAGCATTCCCTTTTTCGACACCAATGTGAAGTAATACACCATCTTGAAAAGATTCAAACTCCATAGTTGCCTTGTCTGTCTCAATTTCTGCTAATAAATCACCAGATTCAACGCTGTCTCCAACCTTTTTGTGCCATTCAGCAACGACTCCTTCAGTCATTGTGTCACTGAGCTTAGGCATTTTTACGACTTCAGCCATTTTTTATTCTTTTATGAAAGGGTAATCTTTCTGTGTGTATACATCTTCATACAATTCTTCAGGAGCTGGTTCAGGAGATTCCTCAGCAAATTGAACAGATTCCTCAACAACCGACTTAACCTTGTCTTGTATTTTTTGCAACTCTTTTTCAGATGCCATCTTGTTGCGCTTAATTGTTTCAAGTACAAGAGCAATAGGATCTTTGGCTTTGTACTGTTCAACCTCTTCCTTGGAACGATACTTTTGGGGATCTGACATGGAATGTCCTTTGTATCTGTAAGTATTGATATTTAAAAGTGTAGGACCATCGCCTTTTCTTGCTCTTTCAGCTGCCTCATAAATTGCTTCGTGAACCGCTTCAACACTCATTCCATCCACATCTTTGGATGGCATATGGTACGAAATTCCCATTTCACTCATGTTCATTACATTGGTTGTTCTTTCGACAGAAGTTCCCATTGCATAATTGTTATTTTCTATAATAAAAACAACTGGTAATTTCCACATCATGGCCATGTTGAAAGTTTCATGCAAAGCACCTTGTCTAGCAGCACCATCACCAAATGAACAATACGTTACGTTATCGTTTCCCTTGTATTTATCAGCAAAAGCAATACCAGCTCCCATTGGTATCTGAGCACCAACAATTCCATGGCCTCCCATTAAGTTAACCTCTTTGTGAAACATGTGCATAGAGCCACCTTTACCCTTAGACATTCCAGTAGTTTTACCGTACAACTCAGCAACCATGTATTTCGGATGAATTCCAAGTGCAATTGGATGAGCATGATCTCTGTAAGCGGTAATGTGTTTATCGTCTTTTTTACAGGCAGATGCAGTACCTGCAACAACTGCTTCTTGGCCAATGTATAAATGACAAAAACCACCAAACTTTTGTTGGATGTATAGGTGACCTACTTTTTCCTCAACCTTACGCATAACAAGCATATCTTCATACCACTTTAAATATTGTTTTTTTGAATACTTAAGTTCAGTGTTAGAAGCTGTTTTTTTCACTGCTTTTTTCATTTCTGCTGTACTTGTGGACATCTGTTAAAATTTAATTCGTACAAATATATAGTAAATCAGTAGTAATAAATACACTGTAAATGCTAAAAAAAATTACTTTTTGATCAAGGTTTGGGATTGAAAAGCCAATGGGAGTAAATTAGCTACGGAATCAAAAACCAAAATTTCACCTGCCTCTGCTTTCAAAATAACTTGCATATTTTCTTCCTGAATTCTTTCGTATTCAGCCATCACTTGTCGACATGCACCACAAGGAGTAATAGGATCTTCCAAAAGAACATCAGCTGCTCTAGCAGCAATTGCAATCTTGATTACTTTAGAATCTGGAGCATTGGCCTTACAAAAATATAATGCAACCCTTTCAGCACACATGGATGAAGGAAAAGCAATATTTTCTTGATTATTTCCAGTAATGATTCTTCCATCATCTAATAAAAGTGCTGCGCCAACATAGAAACCTGAATATACCGCATATGCTTTTGTCATGCACTCTTGAGCAGCGAGTAACAAATCAGCAGAATCTTTATCTAATTCATCAATGGATGAATAAGTACTGTATTGAATTTTAATTTCTTTTTTCATTTTAAATGCGATAAACTAAAAATGTGTATCAACAGACACTAAAATCAAAATAGTACAAACAAAAAAATTTTATACTCACGAATAATTGAGCTTTTCATTACGAATTAATTTTAATTTTATTAAGTGTTAAAAAATTTAAACTCTATACTTAAAAAATTCAACCCAATTTCGTTGGACCAAATGGATAATGTCAAATTGCTCAACAGAACCGATACTAAGTTTATTTTCAATTCAGCTGTTTTACACGATTTTTTATCCTCATGTTACAATAATTACAACATTTTAACCATTGACAACAAAAAAATAGCTAGCTATAAAACGTTGTATTTTGACACAAAATATTTCGATTTTTACCATCACCATCACAATAATAAAGGGAATAGGTATAAAGTTAGAATACGAAAATATGTAGACTCTAATCTATGCTTTCTTGAAGTTAAAAATAAAATTAAAGGCAGAACTGTTAAATCAAGAAAGGCAATTGAAGATTTTGAAAATACTTTGTCAATAGGTTCTTTAGAATTTGTTAGTTCTGTAATGAATTCTTCTAAGCCTTTAGAAAAAAAAATTTGGAATTCATTTGACCGAATTACCCTAACCAATCAAAAACTTAAAGAACGATTAACCATTGATCTTAACTTATCTTTTGAGCAGAATGGTCAACAAAAATTGCTAAATGATATCGTTATATGTGAATTAAAGCAAGAGCGTGTTAATCGTTCAAGTCCTGCGTTCAGAATATTAAAAAATTTACAAATTAGACCTTCTAGAATCAGTAAATATTGCATAGGCTCAGGGTCGCTAAATCATCATTTAAAAAGAAATAGATTCAAGAAAAAATTTCTACAGCTGGACAAAATAAAAAGTCAGCTCAATTAAAATAAAAAATTATGAATAAACTGAAATTAAGTTGTACAATCCTTTTTTTATTGCTTGCTCAACTGTTGTATTGTCAAGCTGAGAATGCAAGTGTTTCTTTGGAAGAACTTCAGGAAATTGAAATGAATCTGAAACAAAGTTCAAAAGAGATAAAAAATTCGACAAAAAGTCTTAATGATATAGGAAAAAAAATCGAAACGATTCGCTCTAATAGTGAACAAAAACCAGCTAATTTTTTGGACATTAAGCTCTACGATGATGATTTTATAAAACTTGCTTTTCGTTTTCTAATCAACTTAATCGCGATTCTACTGATTGCTAGAACAATATATTATCCACTGGCAAAAAGAAAAGACTATTTATTTACTTACATAATGATAAGTATATTGGTTTTTTTCATCTGTTTTACTTTAAAAAAGTTTGAACTCGGCCTAGGGATGGCTCTTGGACTTTTTGCAATTTTTGGTATAATCCGATACAGAACAGATCCCATTCCGATAAAGGAAATGACTTACCTATTTATTGTTATTGGGATTTCTGTAATCAATGCGCTCGCAAATAAGAAAATGTCTTATGCTGAGCTGTTGCTTACCAACAGTATTATCGTGTTTGCTACCTATGGAATGGAACGATTGTGGTTATTGAAACATGAATCCCGAAAAGTTATTACTTACGAAAAAATTGATTTGATTGTGCCCGAAAATCATGCCTTGCTTAAAGAAGATTTAGAAAAAAGAACTGGACTTAGAATAAATCGTTTAGAAATTGGTAAGATAAATTTTCTCAATGATACCGCACAAATTTTCATTCACTACTATGCAGATGAACAGGACGGAAATTTTAAAGACGAAGGGATAAGACCTGAATAATTTTAAATACTAGATTCCTCTTGTTTACCATCATCACCGAAATTAAATTTGAGCGAAAATCTCAATGTGTTGGCTAGAGGACTCTGCTGAGTTAAAGCAAGTAAATAAGATAAATCTAATTCTAAAACTTTGTATCGAACACCTGCTCCAAGAGATAAAAATCTTCTATTACCTTTGGTTGGATGCTCGTGAAAATAACCTGCTCGTACTGCGAAAAGCTGGCTGTAAATGTATTCCATTCCGACGGAAAGGTTAATTTCATTTAATTCTTCAACAAATCTACTTCCGCTCTCAACATCGACGGTATTTCCATCGTCATCAATAATAACGTTTCCAGGAGCATCAGCAAATGAACCAAATATTCCAGATGCAACACCAACATTTGGATTTCTTCCAGAGAAAATAATAGGACTTCCATCAGGACCATACACAACAGTACCATTTTCCTGTTGATATACTGGTTGGGTAGGGACTAGAAGTTTGTTGGCATCAAATGCGAATGTGAATTCGTTAAATTCGTCAATTTCCATATTGAAAGCTGTTCCGAGTCTAAGATTGGTAGGGATAAAGTCTCTTTCAGCGTTATCAGTATACGCCATTTTAGCACCAATATTTGATATGTTCATTCCTATTGCAACATCAGCTTTTTTTTCAGCGACTTTAAATTCGTTGGTAACATAGTACAATGATAAGTCTGTTGAAACACTTTGACCTGGTTTTGTATCGGCACCACCAACATTAGTTCCTCCTGTAAGATTGGAATAAATGTACCTTGCAGATAATCCTGCACTTAAATTGGTACTCAGTTTTCTAGAATAGCAAGCATCCAATGAAAATTCATTGGGCTTGAAATCACGAATAGTTGCTCCAAAGTTGTCTGTAAATGTTATGTTTCCCAAGGAAAAATATCTAAGTGAAACTCCGATTGCTGAATTACGATCTAATTTTTTGTAGCCAGTCAAGTAAGCAAGATTGATATCATTTACCAAAGCTCTTAACCAAGGTGAATAAGACATACTAAAACCCATGTCTTTAGAGTCATCTATGAAAGCGAGTTTAGCTGGATTCCAATGCGTAGAGTTAGCGTCTGGTTTTATTGCAACACCTACGTCTCCCATTGCTCCCGATCTTGAATCTGGAGAAATTAGTAAGAAAGGGACAGCAGTAGTAATGGTATTGATGTTTTTGCCAGAAAGATTTTGGGTGCTAATGCTATTTTGTGCATTAGTATATGTTGCCATCAATAAAAATAAGGGCAGCACAACAATCTTGTGTATAACTTTATTAAAATTCATTGGTTGTATTATAAGGTGTATTTTTTTAGAAACGACAAATATACATTTTTAGTATAATCCACTAACTAAGTTAATTTAATATTACTAATTTCTCTGTTTTTTCTGCTATTTCTCCGTTTTCGCTCGACACTTTTAAAGTGTAAACATAAACCCCTCTTCCAATTTTATCTCCATAGTCGTCTTTGGCATCCCAGGATATACCACCGACTCTAAATCCCTCTGCGTGCACTCGTTTACGAATGGTTTTTACGATTTTCCCAGAAATGGTAAAAATTTGAAGTTGGACGTCTAAAAAATCACAGTGCTGATTGTGTTCGAAAAAGAATTCCGTTTGAGTTGTGAATGGATTTGGGTAGTTTAAGACATGTTCTAAAGCAAGTTGTTCATTGTTTACAACTTCAAAATCTATTGTTTGTTTGCTTGAATTATTGTAGACGTCCCATACCTTTAGGGTAATTGAATGATTACCTTCCTCGAGATTATTCAGGGGATAATTTATTTGACCTCTTTGGTAGGTGTCAAGCTCGGATTCATAAAAATCATTTAAAATAATAGCTTCAGAAGTATTTCCATCTAAATAAGCTTCAATATCGTGCCCAATTCCGTTGCCTACTGTGTTTATACCGTTTTCGTCAAAAACATTAGCAATAAGAGTTGGAGTTGAGTTTGTGATACCACCCGAAACAAAGTTTTGATCGTTCATGTACAAATCAATTAGTGGACCCTGTTCATCCAATTGAGCATTTTCATTTATACCTCCGATTAAAACGGCTTCACTAAAACCATTGGCATCAATAATACCATCCTCAGCATAGAAGCTAAATCTTGCATTTCCTATTTCAAAGGAAATGTCTTGGGGAACAACAAATTCAAAAGAGAAAAAACCATTTGTAACAGAGGATTTCCCTTTGTAAACAAGATTTTTCCACATAGAAAATGGTGCTATTGAAGAACTTGTGTTGGTTCCCAAAGTGGAGAGAGCAGATTCTTTATCAAAAATTTTACTGTAAACAAAACCATTAAAATCAGAAAGTACTTGACTGGATAAGTTTTCTATGTGGCCAGAAATCCGAACTAAACTCAATGCCTCAATGGTATCTGAAAATGAATTAATGGATACACCATTTACAGAGTCTGCCACAATATTCATACGTGGATACGCAAGTCGAATTGCAGGATCACCAAGCAAAGCAAATTTTCTGTAATTGGCATCTGCACTATTTATGGCAAATTTATTTTTTGTTCCCATGTATACCTCACCCAAAGTCTGTGGCAGCTGGTTTACTTTGTCAAAAACAGTATCATAAAAATATCTATTCAACCACTCGTTTGGAGATGCATAAACCAATCTTGTTGTTGTGAAAAGACCAATACCGCCTCCATCAGGATTGAGTAATACATATTCTCCGGCTGATGTTCTATCGTGATCATCGAATCTACTAAATTCACAGGTAGCGGTCATAAAAACAGGCATTCTTTGATAATTGTTCCAGCCGTTAATAGTTGGGAGCGTTAATATTTGCTCGTGAGCCCAACCAGTTTCTCCCCCATGTCCAATGTAATTGATCAGTAGCGATCCCTGCTCAACTTGCTGACGTATTGCCTCAGTTGCCCCTTCATTTCTCTCACCTACAGGAGTACTTTGTTGACTAAAGGCATCAGAGTGAATTTTATTGATGTTAATTTCAGGATTACTTACTTTAACTTTACTTGCCATAATTTCAATATCTGTGAAATAAGCATTTCCATCTTCATCGTCGCTTACTAGTGTAACCATATTTCTCCAATCCCTTAGAACCGAAGAATTTTCTCCGTTGGAACAGAAAGCAACTGGGGAATTATCACTAGCTAAACTGCTGTAATTTTTAATTTTTTGCACCATTTGGTTGGCTTGATCAAGACTTGAAATCGGAAGTCTTCCAACTGCAATGTTTAATAAATCTGTATTTGCCATGGATGCCCCATCGGAAAGAATTCCATAATAATCATCAGTTCCGTAAGTTGAGGTCACACTTAACGATTCATAAGATTGGAAAACAGGAATTAGATTGTTTCCATGACCCATTCTATTCCTATTATCATAGGTTCCATCTCCAAATAGCAGACAGTATTTGGGTACCATTCCTGGAACTCCTAGACCTCTGACATAAAACATTCTTAAAAATTGTTTTATAGCAGTAGCATCTCTCATTCCTGAAGAAAATTCGTTGTATATTTCGTTAGGTGTTACTAAGTGAACAGAAAGACCTTCACTTTCATGAAATGTCTTTAAATCCAAAGCGGCAGAAAGAAATTTTTCAGGAGAAATAATAATCATGTCTGCATTATCAAGAGAATGAATGTTTTGTGGCTGAGTTAACCCTACAAGCGTTGGAGTTGGAAATCCATTTCCACTTACAGCTACAAACTCTCTTAGAGAATCAGTGTGTACAGAAAAATTTGCTACATCCCCATTAATTGAAAGGGGAACAGATAATGCATCAGTAGGATTAGTTATTTCCCAAATAAATGAAAGTTGACTGGCATTTTCAATCCGAAATTCAGCAACATTACCAGGCCCTATGGAATTTGGGTCAGAGAAAATCATATCATTCTCGCTAATGGATAATTGTCTTCTAGCATTTACTTCAATAAAGTCTAAGTATCCTTTTGAAGATGGAGAAGAAGATTTTTCATACTCAATTGAAAGCATCAATGAGTTTGCGGTAGATGGGATAAAACTAAAGATTCCGGTTACGGCTTTACCAGCTGGAGCATAATAACCAGTTCCAGATGAAGGTACTGATAAATTAGTTGAACTATTGGCAGAGGATAGGGAGAAAAAGGTAGAGCTTGTTGGAGATTTTCCAATTAATTTAGCTTTCACTCTAACAGAGTCAGTAATTAAATTAGGAAAATCAAAACTGTAAGAAAAAGAAGTCTGAACATCAAAAATATCACCAAACCACTGCGAACCTGATTTTATCAAATTTAACTGGTCCTGTTCCAAATATTTAAAATCTGTGAAAGAAGTAACAGTAAAATTGGGTAAAGAATTAGTCACTGAAGCAGTACCAATTCTATGCGGTAAATCAGAACCTGATATGTTGATGAAATAAAATGATGAATCGCTGTACAAGTGGCTGGAATGAGAAAAATGAGTTCCATCAAAATTTTTCCTGTGGGGACCTTTGGCATAAAAAAGTATGTAATCCCCGGCGGAAAAAATGTTATCGCCACCATCTTCAATGAAAATACGGTTTAATATTAAATCATCTGGGCGTTGACTGCCGTTAACGGCTGAAAGCATTCCACAACCGTTTCCATATATATTAATCAAATCACTTGATAAATCTCCACTTATAATTGAAGAATTTAGTAAGGTCTGATAATCCAGTTTATAAACACCGTCTTCAACAACTCCTAACTTGTACCATTGTCCTCCGTTAGATAAAACAGAGTTGCCCACAAAAGTACTTTTTGGAGAACTGTTATTTGGTTTTAGTTTACCATTAAATTTGGTAATACGATAATAGTTTCCATTTTCATCTTTACGAACAGCATTACCTTTTAAAACAACCTTTCCCTTTCCATCCATTTCGGTGTAAGATGCTTTAATGGAGTAATTGACAGGAACACTTTTCAAATCAGAAACACACTGCTTTTCAGCATTATTCAAGGGTAACTCTGTAAAAGAGTTTAGTGCAAAAGAAGGATTTTTAAAGCTGGAATTTATAAAGTAAACGAACTGAGGAGGTTGATTTGAAGAGCCCCAGTAACCTTTTACTGGATGGAAAACCTTTTTAACTGATTTACCGTTTAATGATATGGAATACGGCAATTCGTATCGAATGTTATGCTCAATTTGTTTTTCAGCTTGTGAAAACACATTATGAATTACAAATAACAAAAGCAATAATAATGACAAATATCTAAGCATATTTGAATTTAAAATTGTAAATTAAAGTATAATAAGTACTTGAAGTATAATTGTTGATTTAAAACGCTAAATCATCTTAAAATATTGTATTCATATTATACCAAAATTTGAACAACGTTGTTCTTTTTTTTGTATAATTGGTGGTTAATAATTTTAAAGTTTAACAAAAACATCCCTAATTATTGTGTTTAAACAATATTCAATAAGATTATTTTTTTCATCCTTTTTTGCTCTTTTTTTTGTCATTAATGTAAATGCTCAAGATCCTGAATTTACACAATTCTATGCCAATCCAATTTATTTAAACCCTGCCTTTGCTGGAACAAACATATGCCCTAGAGTAAATCTTAACTGGAGAAATCAATGGCCAGGAGTTTCAGGAACATTCATAACTTACTCTGCATCATTTGATCAACACTCAGAAGCCATTCATGGAGGTTTAGGACTTCTTGTAACTACAGATCAAGCAGCCAATTCTTTACAAACAACAAGAGTTTCTGGAATGTATTCCTATCAACTCAAAATATCCAGAAAATTCTCAATTCGTATGGGCATGGAAGCTACGTTCTTCCAAAAAACTCTCGACTGGAGTAAATTAACATTTGGCGACATGATTGATCCAAGACGTGGTTTTGTTCTTCAAACTGGAGATCAGCCAAGAGGAGGATCGACTGCAGGATTAGATTTTTCTGCTGGTTTTTTAGGATTTAGTGAATCTTTCTACTTTGGATTCGCTGCACATCATTTGACTCAACCAAATGA
>JAZADZ010000054.1:0-13037 GCA_036123135.1 Bacteroidota bacterium
AGATTTTCAATTCTACTAAAGTATCTGGCACTCATACCTAAGGCAAGTCCCTTTACTTTATACTCTACATCTAGTTTGAAACTGTGTTTGAATCTATATTTCAACAATCGTTGTGTAGAATCTAGACTTGTATTATTATAAATAAATTCTTCAAAAACATCATTCGCGAAAACCAAATCAGGCTCAAGAGTTTTAGGTAAAATATAATTGTATCCAATCGTATACTGAATTTTACTCTGTTTTTTTAGTGAAATCATTCCAGCCATGGAAATATCTACACCATCTACTTGAGATCTTCCAGTATTTAAAAACTTAAATCCTGCAAGAGCAAAAGATGGATCCCAAAATCCAAATAAATATTCAATTGTATTGATGTATTTCTGTCTAAATACAGCTACATCCAAATAACCCATAAAACCTCCAAATTTATAGCCCTGCCGTATTCCTGCCTCAATATTCCAGCTCCTTTCTGGAACCAAATCAGGATTATCGAAAACTCCAAATGAACCAACAGATGTTTTTATAAATCGCTCAGCAATTGTTGGAAATCGATAGCCCTGGCCAAAAGACATTCTAACATTAGTTCCATCAGCGATTTTATAATTTAAACCTCCTCTCACAATGCTTGCTGAATTGTTCACTGAGTCGTTCAATTGATAATATTCTGCCCGGTATCCAAATGAAACTCTAAGCTTTTTCATTACTAGTTTCTCCAATTGACTGTAACCTGAGACATTTAGTAAATTATTGTTTGGGGAACCAGACCCGCTGTACAATTGAGCTTCACTTTCTGTATAGGTAGAGGATACTCCTGCAATAAGCTCCAAATCTTGAAGCTTCTTATAACTTCTCTTGAACTGGTAATCACCATAGTATACCTTTGATTCATTAGATTGATTATTGGTCATTTCATTATTGGTATATAGGAGCCTCGATTTTAATGTGTGTTTTCCACCTTTTTTAGAGAAATAACTGAGATATGGATCAATATTTACAATCGTTTGATCTTGAAGAATTACTCCTCCAGTGTAGGCTCTGTAGATTCCTGAAGTATCGTTAAGCCAAGCCAATACCAAATTGGTATTAGAAATCATAGCATTTCCACTAATTCCATAAACCAATCGTTCAGCATTAGGAGGATGATAGCGAATGCTAAAGTTCATTCTTACTTTTTCTGAACTCATTTTTTTATCCGAAAAATTCGTTAAGCTGTCTACAACAAGCGGATCAGCAATAGGAGCACCAATGTATCCATGATCAAAATTCATCATCCCCCCGAGAACAACGTCAAAATTTTTAATTTTTCGTGAATGTAAAAAGTTGACTCCGTGAATATAAGGATAGTCATCCCACCACTGCATAGATTCATCTTTTGGAGGTGAGTAAAGTCCAGAGTAAACACTGAATTTTGTGAGTGGATCTAAAGTTGGTTCTGCGGTTTTAATGTGTATCACACCACTCAAAGCTGAAGCACCTGAAAGCACTGATGCAGCCCCCTTAATTACCTCAATTTGCTCAATATTTTCAATTGGAACAAAACCCCATTCTGGTCTACCAGCATCTCCGGAAAGCATTGGCATGTCGTCAACCAAAACTGCAACTTTACTGCCAACACCAAAAGTAAAACCACTTCCTCCACGAATCTGAGGTTCACCATCAAGAATATTAAGCCCGGGAGTTTGGTCCAGTACTGACTCAACAGATCGAGTGTTTTTATTTTGAATTAATTCTGGCTGTATCACCTCCATGGAAATGGTCAAGTCCTCAATTTTGTGGTTGAACTTACCAGCAGTGACAATTAACTCATTCAATACCTCCTCCAAAGGAATCATGTTCACCTCAATATTCTTAACTTCATTGGGACGAATCTGAACTTTAATAGTGTCATTTTTCATCCCTACGAATGAAACAACAAAAAGTGAATTTCCAGAGGGAACAGAAAAAGAAAATTTACCATTCAAATCTGCAGAGGCACCAATTTCTGGGTGATTCAATAAATAGATGTTGGCTCCAAACAATTCTTCTTTTGAGGAAGCTTCTTTAATAGTACCCTGTAAGGTACCCTTACCTTGAGAAAAAACTCCAATTACACAACACAATAAAAGATATGTACATACAAATCTCAAACTATTGCATAATAATTTTCATTGTTTTGGAAGCTGATTTACTTAAAAAATTTACAAGGTATAAGCCTTTTGGAAAGTCAAAGTGATATTCTTTTCTAGTAAAATCAGTGATGTAATTGGAGTAGACATTTTTTCCAGAAAGATCAAAAACCTGCAAAACGACTGGATCAACTGTATTGGAGAAATCAACATAAAGAACATTTTCCCAAAATCTTGAGTCAATGTTCAAATCAACTTCGTTTACTGAGGTGGAAGAATAAATTAATTCTAAATCATCCAATAAAAGCTGACTTCCATTCACAGCTACTGTACTGTCACCTGAAGTTAGAACGAGTAGAATGTACTCAGGTGTTGAGTTATTGAAATATGTAAAAGGAACAGAAAATCTGGTCCAAGATGATGTACTTGCATTGAAATCAGCTCTTGCCTGAGCAATCCAGTTGGAAAAGGTGCCATTTTCAGGAATTTGAGCATTGCCTGAGTGAAGAATGGCTTCCGCTTTTGCTTTATCTCCACCATTTGGAGAATATTTATACCAGCCTACCAAACTATCTGGCTTATCTGAAAAGGACTGGTGCCATCTCGAATCATTGGGGTCTGTAAAAACATATCCTAGACTGGGATCAAAATCAGCGTGAACTCTTCCGTTGGTGACAATACCATTAGCAACCACACCAAATACAGAAACATTAGTCATTTCCAATGAATAATTTCCAGAATGAGCATCTGAACTTTGACCCCAAACTACTGGAGCAAACCCAGCAAGTGTTGGGTCATCAGAAGTTTTAATGGAGCTCCATTCAGTAGGCTCATCAACAGATGTTCCCGCATTTTCCCAATTTTCAAACCCTCCATTATCGATCTGGCTTTGGTTAAAATACGAGGATACATAAAAAAGACAAATTAAAATAGATAACGATTTTTTCATATGCTTTATGGTTAATTATTGAAGCAATTTATTAAAACTCTGATGGAAGAAAAATAAATAAGGTTTAAAGTTATCAACTTTAAAAGGTTGTAAAATCTGAGTAGCAATGAATCTATTTATTAATTTCCGCCTTTTTTAACAACTTGATAAGAAAGTTCTGATAATAGTGTTGCGATCTTGTCTTTGAACTCTCCTTGAATCATAATCTGACCATTTTTGGAAGTACCCCCTACTCCGCAAGCAGTTTTTAAGGATTTTGCCAATCCTTTTAAATCATCCTCTGAACCAATAAAACCTTCAATTAGGGTAACTGATTTTCCTTTTCTCATTTTACGATCAACTGAAACGTAGAGCTTCTGTTGATTTGCTGGAAGTGTTTCTGTAATCTGACTGTCGTATTCATATGCAAAGTCTGGATTTGTTGAATAGACTACATCTTTTCTCCTACTTTTATTTTTGCCCATACTAGTAATTTATTAATCTAATATCCAAAGAGTCTTTTTTATTGATCATGTATAGCTCATTTGAAATGAACTTTTTCAAAGATTTGTTTTTTTCATTAATTGTTATAAAGTTGACAGTGGAGTCCCATTCAAACAAAAATGTATAGATTGTATCTTTTGATGTATTGACTTTTTCGTAAGCTGTTCCGTAAGCAAAGCGAGACAATGAAGGAAAATTGAGGAACACTCTTTGATTTAAATTATCCATCGAATATGAGGATTGAGCAATTTTCTGCAACTTGTCTCTGTACAAATCTCTCTGTTCTGAAATCGAATTGAATTTCTTATTGTTGTTTTCAAGTAATTCGTTCAATAATGCAGCCTCATCTAATTCTTTTGAAGAAAGATTAACAACTTTTAATTCTACATTATCTAAATCATAATTTGAAAGCTGAATTTTCCACTGACGTTGCAAATCATCATCTACATACTTACCTCCAATGTGTAAGGTCATATGAGCATCCTTATCGTGATAGTAAATGTCTTTTTTTACCAATTCTAATTGATCATCAACTAAAATTATTTTTTCTATAAAATCTGTAGCATTTTGATTGAAGATGGACTCTTTAATGATGTCAGAAAATTTTAAAATGCTTGGAATTACTATCAAAAGCAATACAATAATAGAATAAAGCTTTACTTTTTTTTCTGTAGACGGATTTACAAATTGAACTTTAGGAAAGTTAAGCAATCGAATGATCAAAAAAGTAGACAGACATATAAAAACACTATTGAGCGAAAAAAGGTAAAAAGCACCAAGTAAATACGACCAATTCCCAACAGCCATTCCATATCCTACTGTACATAGTGGTGGCATCAAGGCAGTTGCAATAGCAACACCAGGAATGATTGTAATTCCTGAATTTTTATTGCTAGTAGCAGCAGCAACAATTCCAGCTAATCCACCAAAAAAAGCGATTAGAATATCAAAAACATAAGGTTTTGTTCTCATTAAAAGTTCAGAGGTTTCGGCTTTCAGTGGAGTAACTAAAAAGAAAACATAAGAAGCCAATAAACTAACTCCAACCATTACTCCATAATTAATCAATGATTTTATTAGAATTTTGAAATCATTAGTTGCTAAAGCCATCCCTATTCCACGAATTGGTCCCATCAGAGGAGATATAAGCATAGCCCCTATTATCACTGCGGTTGAGTTGTTGTTTAATCCAATTGATGCAACTACTATTGAACATATTAAAATCCAAATGCTAGACCCTTTGAATTCAATTTCAGCAGTAATTGAAGAAATGGTCTTTTTAGGACTCACCTCATTTTCAATAGAAATTAATTTTTTTATATACTTGAAAAGGGCAAATGGTAATTTTTTAATCTGACTCGAATCCACATTCAATTGAGTTGGATCATAGTCGATTTTATTTTCTTCGTCTTTATTTGTAGAATCGTCCACTTTTCGAATTTAATAATTTAAAAGTTGTTTTAATTTTTCAAAAGATTTTTTGTTGTCATCTGAATTCAGTGCATTTTGAATTCTCAGTTTATCTCTAGGTGTTAGATGCCAGCTCATAGATATCTCATCGTTCTTTTCTTGATGCATGTATAAGGTTACCATATCAACTTCTCCATCGAACCAGTCATTGATTAACTCCATGTTTTGATCACTGTTATAATCGTGGACTTTGATCATATTATTGTAAACATTAGTAAACGGGGAAAGAAGTGTGGTTAACAGCGATCCACTATTCGGGTTATCCACTTCAAATTGTTTTTGCTTATCTCTAATTTGTACAATTATTATCCCACCTGTGTTTCTTTTAATCCACTTTTTAAAATTATTTATGAAGTTCAAGCTTGTTTTCATTCCAAAATTATCTCTAATTCCAGCATCCATAATTTCAATTGAAGGTTCAGTTGGCAACAAAACCATGGGAAGAATGTATGGGAAGGTTGCATTCATTCGTAAAACAGAGAGCATTTTGATGTTCTTACTGTTATTTTCTTTAAATAGTGAATTAAATTCTAAATCTTCGATAGAGGAATAGGAAGAAGTATATTTTGAGTTAGTAGCTTGAGTTAGGTAAGAGATTGGTTGAGAGCTTATCAATAATCTCCTTCCATCATTAACAACTGTAGGTGAAAAAATCATCATTGGAATTTGTGCGTTAAGCTCAGCTAAAGAATAATCCGACAAGCGTCTATTTTCAAATACTTTAAAATTATTTTTCATTTTTTGTTCAAAGAACCAGCCCCTATCTTTAGTGTACGAATAATTTCCATCTTTAAAAGACTGAAATCGAATTAGCATATCTGTTGTAGCGATACTGAATGCTACTTGATTAAGAAGGTCTTTTGAAATGTTTTCTTTGATTGTAGTAGTGGGAATAGTTGTAGTAGAGTCTAAACTCTCTAGGTATTTCACTTCTCTGTAATACCCAGCTCCAATCATGCCTCCAGAGGCTCCAGTAATTAATTGTGTTTGATTGAAGATTTTATTGTTGGAAACGCTATCCAAATGGCTTAAAACTAGGGTTGACCACAATGCAGATCTAAGCCCACCACCACTAACATTAAAAAAAATCATTTTAGGTCGCTCCCCTAACTCTGAATGATTTTTCTCCTTCCAATTATTGAGCATTTTTAATGCTTTTTTATTTGAAGAAACAATTGCATCCTGATTCGAAACATCCCCTAAAAGGTGGTCATATGAATAACTTACTTTTTTAGAATAATCAATTCCGTAAGCATAGTTGTGAAATCGAAATACTCCATATTTGTTGGATATTGAATTAAAAACCAAGAAAACAACAATACAAACAGACAACGTCCACCCTTTTAAGAATGAATATATCGAACTGAAAACCATGACCATTAGCGTGAACAACAATAAAATACTAGCACCAGCAGGAATTGTAAGTAACTCAATTTCACGAAATAGACCGAGGGTTACAAATGAAATAATTAATGCAATTTCAAAAAAAGATGCATTGATGTAATTTTGAGAAAAAACCTTATCAATTAATGCTCTATCGTAGTGCTCAGTTGATCTTGCCAACGAAATTTTAAAAAAACCAGACATATATGTCTCTATGCGTTTGTTCCTATTTTCTTTAATCTTACTGGATATTTTTTGCTTTTTCATGAAGGTAGATTCTCTTACCTTTTTGTCGATAAGTTCTTGAAAAGAATCTTCAGAAATACCACTTATAGCATAAACATTTTTATTGAATTTTATAAAATACAGGACAGCTATGAAGTAAAAAATAATTAACCCAACTATTAGAGATAAAATGCAATAAATTGCAGCTCCTGAGTCCAAAAGCTGTTCGTCAATTAGAAAAAAGTACGTATTGTAAATGTGTGTTAAAATAAAAGCCAAAGGGATAATCATATTATTCAAGCAAAACTTCAAAAATGGTCTTGCAAGGGTGGCTAAAAAAAGAAATTCCGAAGAAAACATTATGTAGCTGTAAATGTGAAAAGCCATGATAAATCCACCCAGGGAAAAACCTAATATCACAAAAGAATAAATACTGATTTCCCCATTGTATTCTGGAGCAAGAAAGAGGGAAACAATTCCAAAACTTTTTCCGAATAAATCAGAGACATATAAAAACAACAGTAACCAAAAAAGCAGTAATGCATGGTTTCTTTTTAAATGAAGAATAAGCAACTGAAAAGGAAAGAAATAGAAAAAGCGAGAGAGAAATGTAGATTTTTTTTTAGCTGATATGTTCGAAGGTTCTTGCAACTTTAATACTAAACGTTTTTTTAAGCTGTAAGGTTTAGTAAAATCTTAAAATATTTCTGAAATTAATTGCGCTTAGACTTTAGATGTTTTCTTTGTGTTGTAAATAAACCTATATAAACAAGATTTACCGCAGTAATTTGCAGTGGAACAACTGAAAAGGCACCATCCAAAAAAATTAAAAACGGCACCGCAATGTAAAGCAGTTGAAAGAAAACATATATGGAGTACCCTATTTTAAGCTGATAAAACATCAAAGCTACACCAAAGAGAGCCAAAACATCAAAAGTAGATCTAAGAAAAAAATTTAAGGCTATTAATTGAATTCCTTTTTCTGAAACATCAACACCTTTCATAGACCAAGCATTAAGCTCATTGGAAATTATTTCGTACGCATTTGAATCTTCAATTAAATTATCGGGACTGTAAAATTGATACGTAATAAACTTAGCACTATCCAATGCCATACAATAAATAAAACCAATAAAACTAAGTAAACACAACAATTTTAACGCCTTAGCTTTTGGAATTTCAGCTTTTTTATTCATCTAATAGCATTTTATAGATATAGTATTGGTGATCGTTGATTGGAAATAGCAAAGTTCTTTTTAATAACCCTCCCCTTTGAAAGGATATTACAATTTCATCACCTGAAAAATAATCCAACCATTGGTTAATGTCACCATTTAATTTGAATCCATTAACTGAATGAATTTTATCATCATTTACCAATCCTGATTTGTAAGCTGAACTTTCTTCAAGTACACTTGCAATGGAGTAGCTTCCATTGGACCAAGATGCTTTAATTCCATACCTTTCAAGAGCTTTGTTGGATGGAATTTTTTTATACTTCCAACCCCAGAACTGAAATGCTTTTTCCAAGTAGGGACTAAAGTCATTTTTTCCGTAAATGAGATGATCGAAAATATCATTAAAACTTTGACCAGCAACTTTTTCTAACAAAGCTTGGTAGCTGTTTCTGTCGTATCCAGAAAGCTTTTTATTTCCTGAATACATCTGTTTTAATACTGTATGAAGCGAAGAAGTATCATTTGTACATTCGCGAATCCTCGCATCGCAGATTAATGCAACCAATGCACCCTCCACATATATAGAAACTTTTCTTCCAGGAATTCCTGAAATATAGCCATCCAACCATGTATCAAAACTAGACTCAGCAACTGAATAATGCTTTCTTCCATCGTTATGAAAATGTCGAGTCAATAAATTTTCTAATTCTCTAAAATAATTCTTCAATGTAAATACCCCAGACTCGAATAAAATTCGATCTCCCATGTAGGTAGTAACTCCTTCAGTTACATAACCCATGTGAGTATAATTTTCTTCTGCGTAATCGTAGGGAAGCATATCTACAGGGCGGATTGTTTTAACATTCCAAGTATGGTAAAGTTCGTGAGAAGCAATACCCAAAAGACTATCGTATTTTTTGTTAAAAATATCATAGGAGGGACCAAGTAATATAACAGTTGATTTTTGGTGTTCTACTCCATGATAAGAATTGTATGGTGTAATCTGAAATAAAAAATAATACTCATTGGAGGGAAAGGCTCCAAACAATTCTATTTGAAAATCGGTAAATTTTTTAAAGTCTGTAATTAGCTTATTTTCATCCGGCTTAACCTCACCTTGAAAACACAAATGAAAAGTTGTCTTGTTTGAGGTGTAGGAATATCTTTTGATGGAATTACTACAAATGAACGGAGAATCAACAAGCTCGTGAAAATTTTCTGCAGCAAAACGGTTAGTTCCGTTGAGCTGTTGCAATGAAGAAACTACAGAATAATTTTCTGGAAGCTCAAGACTTATTTCGCACCTCTGATCAATTCCAAAATCAGTATACATGCAACAATTTATTGGATTTACGTAGAGCTGAGAATCATCTAGAAACGTACTTCCTGCATTGAGTTCGTTGGCATAATACTTATAATTCACAGTGACAAACATGGATTCAGATGTATCGATCTGCCATTTATCTTTGGTAAGTTTATTAAAACTTAGTTCATTACTGTTTTCATTGAAAGCATTGAAATCTTTAATTTTTTTAGCAAAATCTCCAAGCTCATACCTCCCAGGTCGCCAGGATGGTAACTGAAAAGAAACAGCTGATAAATTTTCAACACCAAGTTGAATCGATACATCAATAAAATGGTTGTGAGGATTTGGGATTTTAAAAAAATATTTCAACATAAATTCAATTAAATTTCTGAAGGATTGAGCGGTAAATTTATGGCAAATAATTTATACTCATATGTAAATTTCCACATATATTTGGCACCCAAAATGTAAGCCCTTAGTAATGAAAAAAACAGATGTGATTTTGCTAACAGAAAGCTGTTACGAAAACCCAACTAAAATTGACGAGTATGTTCAAAATGTTCTTACTGAAGATGGATTAGTAAAAAAAGCACTTGAGCGACTAGGGTGCAGTGTTGAAATTATTCCATGGGATAAATCTTACGATTGGAGTTCAGCACATATTGCAGTCTTTAGAACAACGTGGGATTACTTTCACCGCTTTAATGAATTTAGTAAGTGGTTAAATGATGTCAAAACAAAAATTACACTGATTAACAGTTACGACCAAATTTTATGGAATCTTGATAAACATTATTTGAAAGTGCTTCAAAACAAAGGAGTGAATGTTCCTATTTCTCATTTTATTAAAAAAAATAGCACCCATTCAATTCGCGAATTAATGGAAAAAAATAAATGGAATAAAGTAGTCTTGAAACCAACGATTTCTGGTGCCGCAAGACACACTTTTAAAATTGACGTAAATAGTGTTGCAGAATATGAAACTCAATTTAGTGAGCTCATTCAACACGAAGATTTTATGCTGCAGGAATTTCAAGAAAATATTTTAACAGAAGGGGAAATTTCCTACATGGTTTTTGGAGGTAAATTTACACATGCCATACAAAAAAGAGCGAAAGACGGAGATTTCAGAGTTCAAGACGATTTTGGGGGCAGTGTACACCGCTACAATCCATCCGCGAAAGAGATTGATTTTTGTGAAACTGCTGTTGCTGCAATATCCCCTCAGCCAATTTATGCAAGAGTTGATGTTATTTGGGACAACAATAAAGAGCTAGCTGTGTCTGAGTTGGAACTGATAGAGCCTGAACTGTGGTTTAGATATCAACCTGATGCTGCAGATGCAATGGCAAAATTAATCTGCACTAGACTAGATGCACTTAAAAACATTTAAAACTTCATATTTACCACAATAAGATTTATTAAATTCGCAATCTAATTAAAACACTTTTTCTATGGAATATGATGTAATTATTGTTGGCAGTGGACCAGGCGGATACGTTACTGCTATAAGAGCCTCACAACTGGGATTAAAAACTGCTGTTGTTGAAAAAGAATCTCTTGGAGGTGTTTGTCTTAATTGGGGATGCATACCAACGAAAGCCCTGCTTAAGAGTGCCAATGTTTTTGATTACATCAATCATGCAGAAGATTATGGTATTAAAGTAGATGGATTCAAAGCCGATTTTAACCAAGTCATAAAAAGAAGTAGATCAGTTGCCGAAAAGATGAGCGGTGGTGTCCAATTTCTAATGAAGAAAAACAAAATTGATATTCTAATGGGAATTGGAAAGATTCTTCCTGGAAAAAAAGTGGAAGTCACTGACGAAAAAGGGAAATCGAATACATACAACGCCAAGAACATCATCATTGCTACTGGCGCCAAATCCAGAGAATTGCCCAATCTAAAACAAGATGGAGAAATGGTTATTGGATATAGAAAAGCAATGGTACTTGATAAGTTACCAAAAAAGATGGTGGTTGTTGGTTCTGGTGCAATTGGTGTTGAGTTTGCTTACTTCTACAACGCAATGGGCGTTGACGTCACAGTTGTTGAATTTATGCCTACGATTGTCCCAGTCGAAGACGAGGATGTTTCCAAGCAGTTGGAAAGAACATTCAAAAAGCAGGGAATGAAGATCATGACCAATTCTTCTGTAGAAAAAATTGAAAAATCTGGAAAATCATGTACAGTGACTGTGAAAACGAAAAAAGGTGAAGAGCAGTTATCCTGTGATATTGTACTTTCTGCTGTTGGTATTGAAACCAACATTCATGGAATAGGACTTGAAGAAGTTGGAATCGCAGTTGACAACGGAAAAGTTATGGTCAATGATTTCTACGAAACCAATATTCCTGGCTATTATGCAATAGGTGATATTGTTCCAGGTCCTGCACTTGCTCATGTTGCTTCTGCAGAGGGCATCACTTGCGTAGAAAAAATAGCTGGTTTAAACCCAGAAGCTATTGATTATGGAAACATTCCAGGATGCACGTATTGCAGTCCCGAGATTGCATCTGTGGGAATGACTGAAAAAGCTGCTAAAGAAGCCGGATATGACATTAAGATTGGAAAATTTCCATTTTCTGCTTCAGGAAAAGCTAGTGCTGCTGGTCACAATGATGGTTTCATTAAGCTCATCTTTGATGCAAAATATGGAGAACTGCTCGGCGGACACATGATTGGTGCAAATGTGACTGAGATGATAGCTGAAATAGTTGCTGTACGTAAGCTTGAAACCACAGGACATGAATTAATCAAAACTGTACACCCTCATCCAACAATGAGCGAAGCAGTAATGGAAGCTGCAGCTGCAGCTTACGACGAAGTAATTCACATGTAGATTAAGGTTATTTTTTAGAATTAAAGAATTCCAATAATTCTTGTTCTGATTTATTCATTAAATCAGATTCCAAATATCTTTTCATACTTAACGATAGTGAATCATCTGGATAAAGTTCAATGAGTTCTCTGTATGCCAACTCACTTTCTCTTTTCTTAAGTAAAATATCATCTAATATTCTAGCTCTATTGAATAAATAAATTGGAGCTTTTTTCGATGTTGGAAAATTTCGTTGAGCCAAATAAAGATAATTAATTGCATCATTATAAGCTCCACTAACCTCAGCACCAAGAGCAGCCATTTCATAGGCTCTTTCAAGCGTCGGATCACCTGCATGAGAAGAAATATAATCCTTTGAAGAAATTAATAAGGCTTTGCCCTTTTTGGCTAATTTATTTTTGTTTGACCCTACAGAATAATTGAAAATCTCTTCTTCAAGCTGCTCAAGCGCTGTAAAACCAGCGTCTAGGGTGACGTTATCTGTGCTTGAACTTTCTGCAGAACAAGCAAAAAATAATACTATTGAAATTATAAAAGAAATACTGTTTGTTTTCATTATCGTGTGAATTTCATTCTGTAGTCTACATCAACTTTCCCTTTAGAAATATCTGTAAACTTTCGTTTTAACAATTGTCTTTTGAACGGATTCAGATGATCGGTAAAAAGTACTCCCTCAATGTGGTCGTACTCGTGTTGAATAATTCTCGCACCAATTCCTCTGAAAACCTCCTCCTTGTAATTCCAATTTTCGTCAAAGTAGGAGATCTCTATTTCACTTTTTCGAACAACATCTTCTCGAATCCCAGGGATGCTAAGGCATCCCTCAGAAAAAGGCCACTTTTGACCCATTTGATCTTCAATGATTGGATTAATAAAAACTTTTTTTAGTTTTTTTAAAAGAGGGAAATCTATTTTTTCTACCTCGCCTTCCGGTTCCTCTTCAGAAAAGGGTGTAGCATCTACTACAAATAATCGCAAAGATTTACCAATTTGAGGGGCAGCTAACCCTACTCCTTTGGCAGCATACATGGTCTCAAACATACTCTCAACGAGCTCAGTAACATCTTTTCCCTCATCAATTTCATCGCATTCTTT
>JAZADZ010000055.1:0-11121 GCA_036123135.1 Bacteroidota bacterium
CTTTGATCAAATAATAACGTCCGAGGCAGTTGGTTGTAAAAAACCTCATCCTGAAATTTTTAACTATGCATTGTCCCAATCTGGTGCTGAACTTACCAATAGCGTAATGATTGGAGACGATTTAAATACCGATGTTCAAGGTGCTGTAAATATCGGGATGCCGTGCATTTTTTATAATCCTAATAAAACTGAGACAATTTTGCCTCTGCTAGCCGATGTATCTCACTTGCTAGAAATCAAGGATGTTTTATGATTCTTTGATTGTTTTTTATTTTTTATTCATCTGTTCATTTAGTAATTTCGCATTAGGGATTGATTATTTTATTAGAATAATTGGAAGCTTTTTTTTGTCAAATTTTGTTTGCATTAACCTTTGAAATTTAATGCGCTGTTGAACTGCCTTTTTTTGCTTTCAAATCCATTTTTATTTTAATAATTAGCGCTTAAAAATTGTTTATATGACCACTTACGATGATTACCTAAAGGAAATTGAAAAAAGAAAAACCAATGGATTACATCCAAAGCCTATAGATTCTGCTGAGTTGGTCCTCGAGCTTATTGATCAAATAAAAGATATAAATCATCCATCAAGAAAGGACGCGCTGCATTTTTTTATTTACAATACTTTACCAGGAACAACAAGTGCTGCTGGAGCAAAAGCAAAATTTCTAAAGGATATTATAGAGGGGAATTTTTCGATTGACGAAATTTCTATCGATTTTGCCTTTGAACAGTTATCTCATATGAAAGGTGGTCCTTCCATTGAGGTTTTATTGGATTTAGCTCTTGGGACAGATTCAACAATCTCCAGAAAAGCTGCAAATGTACTTAAAACACAAGTTTTTTTGTACGAGGCAGATACAGATCGACTAGAGGAAGCTTACAAAGGGGGAGATGAAATAGCAAAAGAAATTATCGAAAGCTATGCAAAGGCAGAATTTTTTACAAAACTCCCTGAACTAGAAGAAGAAATTAAGGTCGTCACTTTTGTAGCTGGGATTGGCGATATCTCCACCGACTTGCTATCACCCGGTAGCGATGCACACTCAAGATCTGACAGGGAATTGCACGGAAAATGCCTATTTGAACACAATGAAGAACGACAAAAAGAATTATTGCATTTGCAAAAGCAACATCCCGATAAACGCATCATGTTAATCGCAGAGAAAGGCACAATGGGTGTAGGTTCATCTAGGATGTCTGGAGTTAACAATGTTGCTCTATGGATTGGTAAACAAGCTAGTCCATACGTTCCATTTATAAATATAGCACCTGTTGTTGCAGGTACAAACGGTATATCTCCAATTTTTTTAACTACTGTTGGAGTAACTGGGGGAATAGGTATTGATTTAAAAAATTGGGTAAAGAAAAAAGACAGTAATGGCAAAACAATCTTGGATTCTGATGGAGAACCTATTCTTGAAGAAAAGTACTCTGTTAAAACTGGCACCGTACTTACAATCAATACCAAGAAAAAGAAGCTGTACAATGGCGATAAGGAGCTAAAAGATATTTCTGCTGCTTTTACTCCTCAGAAAATGGAATTCATGAAAGCAGGGGGCTCGTATGCAATTGTCTTTGGAAAGAAGCTTCAAACTTTTGCTGCTAAAGCTTTAGGTATCGAAGCGCCAGTCGTTTTTGCTCCTTCTAAAGAAATTTCACATCCTGGACAAGGCCTTACAGCTGTAGAAAAAATATTCAACAAAAATGCAGTTGGAACAAGTCCGGGAAAATTGCTTCACGCTGGTTCAGATGTTCGAGTAAAGGTAAATATTGTTGGATCACAAGATACCACAGGATTAATGACTTCCCAGGAATTGGAAATGATGGCGGCAACTGTGATATCCCCAACTGTTGATGGTGCGTATCAATCTGGATGCCATACAGCTTCTGTGTGGGACTTTAAAGCTCAAGAAAATATTCCAAGGTTAATGAGGTTTATGAATGATTTTGGACTCATTACTGCTAGAGATCCCCTAGGTAAATACCATGCAATGACCGATGTAATTCACAAAGTCCTTAACGACATTACTGTGGATGATTGGTCCATTATTATCGGCGGAGATTCACATACAAGGATGTCCAAAGGCGTTGCTTTTGGTGCAGATTCAGGAACCGTTGCTCTTGCACTAGCTACTGGCGAAGCATCGATGCCAATTCCTGAGTCTGTTAAAGTCACTTTTAAAGGTAAAATGAGAGAATACATGGATTTTCGTGATGTGGTCCATGCTACACAAGACCAAATGCTAGATAAGTTTGCTGGAGAAAACGTATTTCAAGGAAGAATTATTGAGGTTCACATAGGAACACTTCTTGCTGATCAAGCGTTTACGTTTACCGATTGGACAGCAGAGATGAAGGCAAAAGCATCCATTTGTATTTCTCAGGACGACACATTAATTCAATCATTGGAAATCGCCAAGTCAAGAATCCAGATCATGATTGAAAAGGGTATGGACAATAAAAAGAAAGTTTTACAGGGCTTAATTGATATTGCCAACAGAAGAATAGATGAGATTAAATCGGGTAAAAAACCACCTTTGTCTCCTGACGAAAATGCTAAATATTATGCTGAATTTGAGGTCGATTTAGATATAATTGCACAACCAATGATTGCTGACCCTGATGTTCACAATGAAGATGTCTCAAAAAGGTATACTCATGATACCATACGAAATCTTTCTTACTATGGAGGCGAAAAGAAAGTAGATTTAGGATTTGTAGGCTCATGCATGGTTCACAAAGGAGATCTTAAAATTTTAGCACAGATGCTAAGAAATCTTGAAGAATTTGCGGGTCAGGTTGAGTTTAATGCTCCTCTGGTAGTTGCTGCTCCAACCTACAACATTATTGATGAACTAAAAGATGAGGGAGACTGGGATGTTCTTCAAAAGTATTCAGGATTTGAATTCAATGATGCCGCCCCTAAAAATAAAGCTCGAACTGAATATGAGAACATGATGTATTTAGAACGTCCTGGCTGTAATTTATGTATGGGAAATCAAGAAAAAGCAGAAAAAGGTGATACGGTAATGGCCACTTCAACCAGATTATTCCAAGGACGTGTAGTGAAGGACTCAGATCGAAAAAAAGGAGAATCATTGTTGGCCTCAACTCCTGTTGTTGTTCTTTCTGCAATTCTGGGAAGAATTCCCACAATGGATGAATACGAAGCTGCTGTCAAGGGAATTGAGCTTACTAAATTCGCTCCACCAACTAAAAAGATGTGCTCTTAAGAGATTTAAAGATTTACTGAAAATTTTAAGCTGACGTTAACTTTCCTCTACTTCGATTATTTGTATTGGAGTTTTGAGAATAGTAGAGTAATCTTGGCCAATTTTTTTTATGTCATCATCTCCCTCTTCGTATTTCCAAACGAATTTAATATTTTTCTTTTCGAAGGTTGATTCAACCTTTTGTAACAACTTTAAAAATGCAATAACACTCGAGGAGGCTATGTAATAAAATTGGCAGTCGACAGTTATCTCTTCTTTTTCCTGTTTTAACTTTTCGATCCAATTAAAAATGGGAGTGTAAAACTGAAGAACATTTTCAGGGTAAGAATTGCCCTTAAAGATAAGCTCACACAAATTGGCATTTCCAATTACTTTAGGAGTATTTTTTCCTTCTTTAATATGAAGATTAGTATCCAATTAAGCTCTGTTTAAAATCAATTCAACAGTAAAACAAGAAATGTCAGCATCAATTGGCTCAAAATTAAAGTCTAAGTTATTTTTTGATTTCATAGCCATTGTTATGAATCCCAAACCAGCACCTCCTTTTTTAGAAATGATTCCGTTCGTTAACGTGGCAACATACATTTCCTTTATTTTTTTTAAATCTGAAGAGTTGATCAAATTGATTTTATCAGAGATGATTTTTATACTGTTGTTGGTGACTAAATTTCCAAGTAAAATTTTATAGGCTGTATCGTCTCGAGCAATTTTTAAAAAGGAAGTTTGAATCCCATTTGTGTCCTTAGCACCATGTAAACGAATGTTTTGAAGTCCCTCTACTAAAATATTAAATGCTTTTTTAACAACCACTTTTTTGTCCCCAGATTGAATCATTTTTTGTTCAGTATCAATGGATATGTCGTTTACCATCTCCTGAGAAAGTTCACCAAAATGAGAGACGAAGAAGTTAGATGATTCAATGGAGTGTTTTTTTTTGAAATCTTCAAATTTCAATTTACAAACTTCAGCAACTTTATTTTTAGGGTGCCCCATTGACATAATATAGATATTACTAATGTAATAAATTAATTTGTTATTCTATTGGATTAGCTATTGTTCGTAAGTGATATGAATATTATTTGATAAAAGCTTATGTATTCTGTTTGAAACTAAGTTTTTAAATGATTACAATCGATTGAACAACTGGTAGATTTTTTTTAATTCTTCAATTACTTTTTTGTTCGCTTCTTTGCTATAACTGTATATAAGGTTAGTAAGGATTCTTTTTACAATTTCAATGTTTGTACATTCAGCGTAATACCTCTTATGTGGCTTTAACTTAAGTTCGTTTAAAAATTGATCAATTTCGTCGTGATATAGAATCGAGCCTTTGCTAAATGGGTTAATGTAGAATAAAATTCCATGAGAGTCTCTGTTAAAAACAGTTTCCTCATTTGAATAATCTAAATCCTTGAATCCAACTAAAAAGTGATTGGGTAAATTAATTCCGACAATTGGAAGCCCAATTCTACTAGCAATCTCAATATATAAAATAGAAAGCATCAGTGGATTCCCCTTTTTTTTATTTAAAACAGAATTGAAATATGAATTTTCAGGATCGTGATAATTTATTTTATCTCCCTTAAAACCATACAAATCAAATACAATACTATTGATAACCTGAATTTTTTCAAGTGGGGTAAGCTCGTAGGACATCTTACAATGAATATCTGCAACTAATTGAGCAATTTTATTTTCAACTTCTTCAAATTTTAGATTTGGATACTTGTACTTATTTAAAATTAAGACACCCTCCAATAGATTACTAGGGTTTAAAATCCAATTTCCAATCTCTTTAAAGACATTGTTGAGCTGAATATCATGAATTATTGATTCTAAACGTTGTTGATAGATGTCACCAAAATTTTCATCTGCCCAAGCTTTTTCAAGGTTTGGAATACTGTCAATTCCAATTTCAATGAGTTGTTCTTTCACATGGGTGAAAATTAGATCATCAGGATCGTCTAAAAGTTGAACCAAAGCATCTATTTTTTTCTTGTTATCCATGTAGAAATAGTAAATAATTTTTAAAAAACAAGGAACTAATACTATGTTATTATTCTTTCTAGCACAAGCTCTATGAGTTGATTTACTGTTTTTTTGTAGTCTTTTGAATACTGTTTTTTAAACCTGTTGGCTATAATTGCACATGTTGTACAAGCGTTGTGACCAAGTAGACTGGATAAACCATATAAAGCTGAGGTCTCCATTTCGAAGTTGGTAATTTTATGCTTTTTGAAAGTAAAATTATTGAGCTGTTCATTCAAATTTGGAACCGCTGTAGCCAACCTTAATGATCTTCCCTGAGGGCCATAAAAACCATTTCCAGTTGCTGTAATTCCCTCAATCATACCCTTTCCAATTTTTTGAATTAAAGATTTATTTCCTCTGGTAAAATAAGGGGTGTTAGCATCCTTAGGCCAATTTATTTGATGGATAAAAGCCTTTTTAAGTTCAAGTTCATCTTCTTCAAAGGAAGTGTTGTAAAAACCCAATAGCCCATCAAATCCAAGGCCATAAGAGGAAACGACAAAACTATCAACTGGAATATCTTCCTGTAAAGAACCGCTTGTTCCAATTCGTACGATGTTAAGTTTACGTTTTTTTGATTTGGGCTTTCTTGTATTAAAATCGATGTTAACAGCAGCATCGAGTTCGTTAATTGCAATATCTATATTATCCGTCCCAATTCCTGTAGATAGTACAGTAATTCTATGTCCTTTGAAATAACCTGTATGTGTTATGAATTCTCTTTTAGAAATGTTTGTTTCAATGGAGGAAAAATGTTTGGATACTTCTTTAACTCGCTCCTGATCTCCAACAATTATTACATTGTCTGCAATGTCACTTTCTTTCAGGTTTATGTGGTATATTCTACCTTCTTCTGAAATAATTAGTTCTGAAGGTGCAATTGCTTTAGAATAGCTTATTGTACTTTCTATCATGTTTAAAAATACGTAAAAAAATAAATGGGGTGATGTTCCTCTACTGGTATATGACTATAAACTTCCAAATACTTTTTTCAAAAGATCTGTAACCCTTGCAACTGGATCTTTTCTTATTTTTTGTTCTTCCTGTTCGACAAGCTGAAACAAACCATCAATTGCTTTTATAGTTACATATTCGTTTAAGTCCGTATTAATTTCCTGATTTCCTGTCAAAAACGAAGCTGAGTTGTACGCCGAAGTTAGTGGCTCCCAATACTTTGTAAGATTGACTTTGTTTATAGCGTTTTCAACTTTTGGAGAAAAGGCTTGTTTTAACTTTGATGAGGTTTGACTTTTAAGGTAAACAGTTGCAGCATTGTTGTCTCCCTTCAATATGTTCAAGCCATCTATGATGGACATCTCTTTAATTGCTTGTACAAAGATTGGTGCAGCTTCTTTGGCGGCTTCCTCGGCAGCTCGGTTAAGAGTTGTTTCAAATTCTTTTACTTTTTTATCAAGTCCAAGCTGAAGTGCTTTTTCCTTTACTTTAATGGCATCTTCTGGAAATGGCAGTTTAATTTTTTCATTTTTTAAAAACCCATCCACTTTGGATGCTCTACTAGACCCATTTTGAATTCCAACAGTTAATGCTTCTTTGAGGCCTGCAATTACTTCTTCGTTTGAAATAGAGTTGTTTGCAGTCCCTGAATCATTTCCCAAGACCTTTTTGGATACCTTTTTAGAAATTTTATTCAGATTGATTTGACTACTACAATTGGAAAGAATTAAGCTAAAGCAGCATAAAAAAAGGAGTTGTTTGAAACATATTTTCATTTCAGATGTTTTTGAATTATAAAGTAAACATAACAATTATTTTGCCAAACTATTTTTCGTGCATTCGTCTATAAACTTATTTTTGTTCATTAAATAGGATACAATGAAAGCAGAGCTTATAACCATCGGAGATGAATTGTTAATTGGACAAACTATTGATACCAACGGATCTTGGCTTGCCGAACAATTGAACTTGCTTGGAATTACTGTATCACAAATTTCATCAATTCGAGACAATAGAGAACATATTATTTCTTCCCTTCAAAATGCTCAGTCAAGATCTGAATTAGTTATACTAACTGGAGGCTTAGGACCTACTAATGATGACATAACAAAATCCACATTGTGTGAGTTTTTTGACTCTGAGCTGGTACTTAATGAGCAGGTATTGGAAAAAATTGAAGCCTATTTCAATAGTCGTTCTTTGAAAATGATAAAAGTCAACAGCGATCAAGCAATGTTGCCGAATAATTGTCAGTTTTTGAGAAATGAAAGAGGAACAGCAAGTGGCATGTGGTTTAAAAAAGACGGGGTTGATTTTATTTCCCTTCCTGGAGTTCCCTACGAAATGAAGGGCATTTTCTTGGATGAAATACTTCCTGTATTAAAAGCGCAGTACTCTATTTCAACTGTTGTCAATAAAACGGTAAAAACTCAAGGAATCGGCGAATCTTTTTTAGCTGAGATAATCAAAGATTGGGAGAAAAAATTAATCGATTCAGGATTAAAATTGGCCTACCTTCCATCTCCTGGAATTGTGAAGCTTAGAATAACTGCTTTTGGAAACAACGAAGCTGAGCTAAGTGCTAGAATTGATGATTCTATCGAAAATCTTAAAAAGCTTATACCTAAGTATATTTTTGGGTATGAAAAAGATCGTATTGAGGAAGTAGTTGGGCAACTATTAAAGGAAAAAGGTTCAAGTCTATCGTTGGCAGAAAGTTGTACCGGAGGTAATATTGCTCATTTGATTACGGGAGTAAGTGGTTCGTCAAATTATTTTAAAGGATCAGTAGTCGCTTATTCAAATGATATCAAACAACAGGTTTTAAACGTTGATCCAAAATCGATTCAACAAAATGGAGCAGTAAGTAAGCAGGTAGTAGAACAAATGGCAACAGGTGTAAGAAATTCTTTTAAATCTGATTATGCAATTGCAACTTCGGGTGTAGCAGGACCTACTGGGGGTACTAAACAGAAACCTGTTGGGACAGTTTGGATTGCAGTTGCTTACAACGAGGGGGTTGTTTCAAAGAAGTTTAATTTTGGAAACAATCGTGAAAGAAACATTCAAATTAGCAGTCTTTCAGCACTAAACATGCTCAGACTTGTGTTACTCAACTAGATTTAATTTGGAGATATCTACCTTAAATAGGTCAGCATCTCCTCTAGAATCAATATCATAATACGCTCCAACATAAGCTGTTTTTCCATCTTTAGAAACTGATATTGTTTTTTCTTCCATAAACGTGTTAATAGGATATCCTAAATTCTTTGGTTCGCTCCAATTTCCATGTCCACCAGTACAATAATAAATGTCATAGCTTCCAATACTCTCAGCTCTTCCATTGGAAGTGAAAAACAAAACATTACCATCAGGGTGGATGAAAACACATTTTTCATCATTTGTAGTGTTAATGGAAGATCCAATATTTTTAGGTTCTGTATATGTTTTACCACTTTTTTTGACATAATAAATGTCAGCAAGACCTTGTCCTCCTGGGCGTTCTGAAACAAAGTAGATGTATTGTCCATCTGCAGTAATACTTGCGGAACTTTCAAAATAGCTGGAATTGATTTTATTTCTAATTTTCTTATCTCTGTAAGCAATAGGTTTGGGAGTTGCCCAATTTCCTGATTTTGCTTGTTTGGAAATATAAATATCTCCGCTTCTTGTTACATTGTAGATGTTTCGATAAATCAATAAAGAATTGTCCGCAGTAAAGCTTAAACCACCATCGTGATATTCAGTATTTACTTTTCCTAAAGTATTACTAGGTTCGCCCCAATCGTTGGTATTCTCATCCCATTCGCAAAGATAGATATCGGTGTAGTACATGTGGTCAAAATTTACGTCAATTCCTCCTCCTTTGGTATTTGCTCTTCTTGATGTAAAGACCATGTATTTTCCATCCTGAGAAATACAAGGAGCAAATTCTGGTGATTTAGAATTGATGATTTCTCCCATATTATAAATGGTTACATCAATAGGACTTTTAATAGATTCTTTGGCATATGCAATTTGATTGAGGATTAAATCAATATCGTATTCTTGACTTTTACTTTCTTTTATTTGAGATTTAAATTTTGTTAGAAATTTTTTGGCTAATTCCAATTCTCCAGTCCTGAAATAAATATTTCCCATCAAAAAATGAACGTCAGAATCAACATTTCTGTTTTTGTTATACGCTTTAGTTACATGTTCTTTTGCTTTGGAAAAATTTTTCAAAGCATATTCACATTGAGCAATTCCGTAATTTGCCTTTGAATTGGTCTTATCTAATGCAAGAACTTCTTTAAATGCAATTATTGATGCTCTATAGTTGTGTTGGTAATACTTGTGTTTGGCATCTGTTAATTTTATCTGAATTTTTGTTTTATCTATGAATGTTTTGGTGGTGTCGGAAGATTGTGAAAAGATGGAAAATGAAATAAAAAATATTGAAAAAATTGATGTGAGTAGTTTCATATTTCTTAAGATGAGTTTCAAACAAATATAGTTAAATTGGAGTAAAACCTTCCCCAACAATACTTGCTATTGTTGGAGAGCTTTATTTTTTTTCAAATCATTTATTTCCAATACGGCAATTGTTGCAGCAACCATAGAAAGTATTGGAATTATTGCAATTAGAATTGAAGAAACTATCAGAGCAACTATAAACCAAGGGCTGTTACTATCGAGTTGAGATCGAAGCATGAAAAGATAAGAATTAGAGTAATGAAAAAGAGGTGTAAAAACAAGTCCTAATGCAATTGCCAAACCTCTATGCTTTCGTACAAATAAAATACTTTCTTTGTGATTCATTTTTAATCTCTCCATTATATAATCAATAAATCCAAAGCCATAATAGTAAAAAGCGACACATTCTATACAAATGGTTCTGAAATAGTAGCTAAAAGAATCATTTAAAGGATAAAAAAGAGCAATTATATTAAGTGTCAAAATAACCATTAGTACAATGGATAATTCCCAAAAAAGATTTCTGATGTTTAGATTTAGAGCACGTTTAACATCCTTGATCAATTGTGTAATACTGAAGGAATAGGTATTTCCAGTTAATTTTCGTTCTGTTTTCTCTGAAATAATAGACAAAAGAGGAGATATTATAATTAGGATTATGTATCGAAAGAAATTTAGAAATGTAAATGACAGCAAGAGAAAAATACCTGAAACAAAGAAATAATATACACTCTTGAAAAATCCTGCCTCCTCAGGTGCTTTGTAAAATTGTTGTAAATCTTTGAAGTAAAACCCTAAATAATTGATTAAAATGAAGATTACTATAGGTATAAAAAAATACATCCAAAATCGATGCTTTATCACAAATGGAATTGCTTTTACGTAAGCATTTAACCCAATTTTAAAATCTCTCCACATTGAATTGAAACAATAACTCCATTAAATTAGTAATTCTTTGTGCGAATGGTTTAGGTATTTTTACTTTTGCAACTACAAAATCATTGGAATGGACCTAACTGAGTTATCCGCAATCGGACCTATTGATGGTAGATACAGAAAAACTACTTCAGTATTTTCTTCCTTTTTTTCTGAGTCTGCTTTAATAAAATATAGAGTTAAGGTTGAAATTGAATATTTTATTGGTTTATGTGACCTTCCTTTGCCTCAGCTGAATACAATTGACTCATCGATTTACGATTCTCTTAGAAAAATTTATCTTGACTTTTCTGAAAATGATGCTCTGCTCGTGAAGGAGATTGAAAAGACAACCAATCATGATGTAAAAGCGGTAGAGTATTTCATTAAAGAGAAAATGGAGCAGCTATCCATTGGCGAAATGAAAGAATTTGTCCATTTTGGATTAACCTCACAGGACATTAACAATACTGCAATTCCCATGTCTCTAAAGGATGCAATTCAACAAGTTTACCTTCCAATTTTGAAA
>JAZADZ010000056.1:0-7609 GCA_036123135.1 Bacteroidota bacterium
AGAGCCCAGTTGTTAATTGAGTTGTCATACTGTTTATTTATGTAGTAATACATTTCTGGGAAAAATCAATTAACAAATTACTAAATTCAGATTGAAAATATTGTGATCAGTAAGCTAAATATGAAGAACAAATTTTAAATAATTTTTATTCAAAAAAAAAGCCTATCTGGATGGATAGGCTTTTCAAAAAGTATAAAATATACGCTAGACAACTTTTACGTTTACCGCGTTTAAACCTTTTCTACCTTCTTTTAATTCAAATTCAACACTATCTCCTTCTTTAATTTCGTCAATTAAGCCGGAAACGTGAACAAAATGTTCGTTTGTTGAATCGTCTTCAGTAATGAAACCAAAACCTTTAGTCTCGTTAAAGAATTTAACTTTTCCTGTATTCATTGTAATATTAGATTAATAAGTGACAAATGTAATTTAATGCGGAAATACATCACAATAATTTTAATTAATTTTTTTATTTAATGAATAGATTTTATTGTTATTAATCGATCAGAGAAGGAAAAAGTGCTGTTTTTTTCTTTACCAAGCAGTAATTTTCCAATTGGAGAAGCTCCAGAGACGCAGAAATAAATTACTTTATCTATTGAAATTTTCCCCCATCCCAAACCGATAAAAAAAATTCCATCAGAGGTAGACACCAAACTGCCTAGTTGGATTGTTTTATTACTAATTTCAAGAGGAATATTATTGAGCTGATATTGTTGTAACAATGCTTTATTCAGTAGATTTTGGTAGTTTTCTATCTCGTTTTGAACCAGAGCTCTTGATGTTTCGTGTTTGTCCCCAACACTGCTTTTAGTTGCATCATTTCTTGATTCTTCTGCCAAAGAAATACTTTGTTGAATTGCATTAATTTTTTCTTGAATTAGTGAAGAAAGTTGGTCAATTATTTTCGTTTTTATTTCTCTCAAGAAGCTATTCTTTAATGAGTTTATTAATCATCCCATTAAACACAAATCCATGAAATGGGTAGACAATGTACCAATACAATCTACCATTTAGTCCTTTTGGTCGAAATGTTGCAGTTTGAATTAATTCACCATTATTAATTTTAAATTCCAACCATGCTTCACCTGGAACTTTCATTTCGGCAAACAGTAACAAATGCCCTTTTTTTTTGTCCGTAAAAAGAACCCTCCAAAAATCGATTGCATCTCCTGGATGGATTATTGTTGGATGAGTTCTGCCTCTTCTAAGACCTACACCTCCTAAAAATTTATCCATATATCCTCTGATTTTCCACAACCAGTTGGCATAATACCATCCCTTTTCACCTCCAATTGACCATATGTTTTCAATCGTAGATCCAATGTTTTTCACGTTTCGTTTTCTCACATCTTTAAAACATCCATATTCAGGAACTTTAGTGAACTCAGAGAGATTGAAATCTATATCTCCGCTGATAAACGAATCTTTCCAGCTCGATACAATTATTTTATTTTTTATGGTTCTAATTGTTTTACCTAATGCCTCATTGTATGAAATAGGTTTAATCTCTAATATTTCACTCAATAAATTATCTCTACAAACTACAGGGACCTTCATACTATTGACCAACGCTATTGCTAGTTTGTAGGAAGTAGATGTAACAAAATACAACCAGTAGGAAGATAATCTTGGGGTCATAACCGGAACAATTATTATCCATCTTTTCATCCTCCTTTCTTTAGCATATCCAAGCAACATATCTTTGTAAGAAAGAATGTCTTTACCTCCAATATCAAAATTTTTATTGAAGGTATCGCTATTGAAAAGTGTTTTGGTCAAATATTGAATAACATCAAATACAGAAATGGGCTGGCACTTTGTTTTCAACCATTTTGGGGTAATCATAATGGGTAATTTTTCAACTAAGTCTCTTATTATTTCAAAAGAGGCACTTCCAGAACCTATTATTATACCTGCTCTTATTGTGGTGAGGTTAAACTGGCCATTAGATAAAATTCGTTCAACATTTTTTCTAGATTCAAGGTGTCTTGAAAGTTTATTTTCGTTGACTATTCCACTTAAATAGATTACATGTTGAACCGAAGTTAATGAAACAACTTTATTAAAATTTTGGGCAACCTTACTTTCTATTTCTTCATAATTTCTGTTATTGGTCATTGAATGCATTAAGTAATAAGCAGCATCAATATTATTTGGAATTTTATGTAAAGTTTCCTCCTTTAAAAAATCAATTTCAATGATGGAAATACTTTCGAGAAATTTTTCGTCAGCTGAAAATCTTTTCTCATCTCTTACACAGCATATTACATGATATCCCGAATTAATTAAACTCGGAAGAATTCTTTTGCCAATGTATCCATTTGCACCTGTTAATAATATGTTCTTTTTTTTTGGTTTCAACTGTTTTCGTGCTACTATTTATTCATTGATTTTTGAAGAGTTAGAGATTAAAAAATTGAGCTCTTTGAGTTCAGTTTTTGAAAGATTCCTCCATTTACCAACTTTAACATCGAGTGGAATGTTCATAATTCTAACCCTTCTTAGTTGAACAACAGAGTAATTTAAATGTTCGCACATTCTTCTTATTTGTCTATTGAGTCCTTGAGTTAATGTAATTCGAAATTTATTTTTAGTTAGTTTTTCAACTTTACATTTTTTAGTAATGGTATCTAAAACAGGAACTCCATTTTTCATTTTTTCAATAAATAATTTAGTAATTGGTTTGTTTACTGTAACTAAATATTCTTTTTCATGATTATTTCGTGAACGAAGAATCTTATTTACAATATCTCCGTCATCCGTTAGAAGAATAAGCCCATCGCTGTACTTATCCAGTCTTCCAATGGGAAAGATTCTAGATGGATAGTTAATGAAATCAATAATATTATCTTTTTCTACTCTAGTATCAGTTGTACAAACAATTCCAACAGGTTTATTGAAGGCAATATAAACGGATTCTTTAATTTTTTTATTGACTAATTGTCCATCTACTTTTACAACATCTGAATGAGAAATTTTTGTTCCAATCTGGGGGACGGTTCCATTTACTAACACTCTGTTTTGAGCAATGAGTTTATCAGCTTCTCTTCTAGAACAGTACCCAGATTCACTTAAAAATTTATTGATCCGGATAAGATTAGAAGCACTCATTTTTTGGGTTGCTATTCAAATTTAGGTAAAATTAAGTTTAGAAATTAAATTGATTTGATGTAGTCTATTTTAAGTTGGAAATCCTCTTCTTTCTTGTTGGCAATTAGAAAACCAACCTCTTCAACATTGTTGCCACTAAAATTTGGAATTTTCAAGTCTCTCCCTCTAAAAGATGGAGAAAGAAGATTAAACGGAATTTGAATGATTTGCCAATTCGAGTTAGTTTCAAAAATAAACTTGTATGAATGTGAGTCATACATTGATGATTTAACTCTAAATTGATACGCTTTACCATCTCCCTTGAGACGAATTTCAAATTGTTTGCAATTTGAAATGTTCATTTGGTTGGATTGATACCTAACGGATGAAAATCCGCCATTGTTTTCCAATGATACGTGACCTGAAAAATTTCCGTGTCCATTTTTGTCAATTGAAAATCTACTTGAGGAAATACCCCCCATTACAACATCGTCAACGACTTTCCATTGTTTGGGATTAGAATCTGAACTAAAATTAAAAATCATATGACTTAAAATTACAGAAAGTAGTACTACAAAAATATTCATTGAAGAGATTTACTTATTTCTTTTTTTTCAATTTAATGGTGTAATCTTCAAGGTCGCCCTTAAGTTGTATGTTTACGTAACGAATTTTTTTCCCTTCAGTTGCATAAATAATTTCATCATCCTCAGAATTTTGTTGGCCTTTTTTTGCAAATAATTTAGAAACGCCTGCTTTGGTAATCATTTTCCATGGAACCTTTAAAAAATACTCAAAGCTAAAATCGCTATTCTGAGTTCCAGAAATTTCAACAAACCCAAGAGATGTATTGATTTTCATGTTGGGAATATTCATAGATCCACCTTTTAAATCGATGTGATTTTGAAGCGTATCAAACAACACTTTTGCAACATTTTTGTCAGCAAAATAATCCGCTAGATATTTCATGGGACCAAAATTTTCTAGCTTTCCAGAAACAACATTAAAATCTAAGTGAATTTCGCTATCATCAATAATTGGAACCATGTCTTTGTGGATGTGAATTTTGCCCCATAAATCGCCACTTAATTTTCCATGAAGGTTTTCTGAAACTAAGTAATCTTGACCAAAGTTTTCGAATTTTAATAATAATTCATCCAAGTCTACATTATCTAGGTTCATTTTAGGGCTAAAATAAATGAGCTTTGGATTTGAACCATTAAAATATCCGCTCATTTTAATTTGTCCGCCAGCAGCTTCTAGTGAAAGTGTATCGATGTAAATAAAATGATTTGACGTAGTTCTTATGGAACCATTAAAATTTCTGATATTGTATAGATGATAATTAAGTTGTTCAATGTTTAAATCAACTTTTAGGTTGGGGAACGGAATTTCATATATATTAAACCCCTTTTCGTGATCTTCAGGTTTAGAAGCATAATTATTTACAGGTTTTTGATAGTTGGTCAGTTGGTCGAAATTTAATCTCGATGCCTGAAAATTGATTCGATTGGTTCTACTTTTTGATGTAGAATCATTTTCAAAAAATAAATCTGCATTCATATTAAAACTGCTTTCTCCAAGTTTTCCTCTTAAATTTTCAATCGACAAATTGTTATTTTCCAAGTGAATTCTTCCACCAAAGTCTCTAAAACGAGATTTGTGTAGCTTCATATTTGTTTCTACTAAGTCAAAAGTGACATCGCTAGCGTATAAATTTTTGTTAAAATGCAAATCAGCAAATCCATGAATTTTCAAATCTTCAAATTGCTCATGTCGGTAGTCCTCTGGCACATAATTTTCTCCTTTGTATGAAAAAAGATCTTCCAATTGTAGTAGGGTAGAGTTAAGGTTGAATTCTATTTTTGCATCCCCAATAGGATTGTCTAAAAACCACTTGTCATAATGCGTTAAATTTCCGTTGAAATGAAAATCACTTTCATCAATCATTCCAGAAAAATCTTTCAGTTGGAGGTTTTCAGATTCAATAATTAAATCTGCATGAAAATCATGAAAATTATGTGGGTAATTTTTTAATTGTGCGTGAAAATCATCAATAAAAAATTCACCTATTGGAAGATACGGTGACTCTGTAAAGTCTTTTGCTGAATTTTTGAATGATAACGCTAAACTTACATTACTTAATTTTTCATCTATCGATGTTGTTGAGTCTGTAGCTGATGTTGTGAGTTGAAATAAATCCAAAAAATTGGATGTAATTTCCAACTTAGTAACAACATCTTTATTGGTGTGATGAAGAATTGCTGGCAGATCGTCAATACTGCCTTTAATTTTTAAATCTGAGTTTCCCAGCTTAAGGTTGGCATAGTCTATTGTAGCTTTATGTCCATCCATTACTGCGTAGAGATCTAAATCTTTCAAAGGAAGGTGATAGTCTGGTGCTTTGAAACTAAGATCCGAAACTTTAAGCTCTGTAAAATAGGATTCATTGAGGCGTTCTATACTTTTTTCCGGGTTGTTCAAGTCAATTATATCATGAAAATTCATAGTAAGTTCAACGCCTCCAGAAAGATCTTGTAGGTATTGAAGGTTGAAGAAATCGGCAAGAAAATCAAGTTTAAAGTCAGAAATTAATTTTAGATTTATTTCTGGAGAGATGAAATTTTGGACAGATAAATCTCCACTGAAGATACCGGCTTCTGGATTAACAGAAAAATCTGAAAGTGAAAACTCCATCGATGAAAGATCTCTTTTTTCTCCGTTTGAAAAATGTCCTGTAAAACGAAGATTATCCAACTTTTTGTTGTTGACAGTATTTTGAATTAGTGCTTCACTACATCCAAAAACTGCGTCAATATAAGGTGTATTGCCGTTAATACATGGTCCAATTACAGTACCATTGAAGTAAACATTCCCTCTGTTTTTATACAATTCTAAAGTTGGAGTAAGCTCATCAGGGGCAAAGGCAATTAATAAATCGAAGTTAGGTTTCTCTCCTTTGAAGTTGATGTTTAGGTTTACATTATCAGTAAAATCAATTTCCCCTTTCATGTTAAAAATAGCTCCCTCAAGTGCTATCTCTGATGGAACAATCTTTAATAGCTCATCTTTCGAAATATAATCTATTTCAGTGTGTACATCAAAATGTTTGTCGTGAATGAAGGTAGTGTCTCCGTTGTCGATGTAGGTAATTATAAATTTTGCATCTAGAAAAGCATGCGTACTATCTGTATAGGTTTTAAATCTAGACTTTGCTGAATTGATAAACAAATCAAAATACATTCCATTCGAAGTGTTAAGTTTATTAATGTCAATATTAGTCAGTTGAATGGAATTCAAATTAATGTGAAACTCTTCAGATGGATCTTCAATTTTCTTGTTTGTTTGTAAGGCGTTTGTAATGTTAAAGCTGCCATCCGGAAATTGAACTATGTTAATCGAACCATTATTTAATACAATGGATTTTATCTCCATATTTCCGAATATGATATCCCAAATATTAAATCCAATGTAAACATCCTCAACATCCAGTATGTGCTTTTCTTCTTCAGTTTCATACAAGTATAATTTTTCAAGATCAATCGATACATAAGGAAAATTTTCGAATGGAGAGATGTGGCTTCCATTCAGCTTAAAATTTCCTTTAAAATCGTTATTTAAGGTTTCAACAAGCTGTTCGACAATGGTGTCTTGGTTTTTATACACCAATGCAACCAGAACACTTAAGAAAAGAGCAGGTAGTACGATTAAAAAAAGAATACTTCTTACCCAAAATTTACTTTTTTGGAAGAATTTTAATTTCATATAGACTAATGTATTAAGTTATGTTGAAAGTGGTTGCCAAGTCAATGAAAAATACATTTGTTTTTTTATTAAATTTATTGGTATGAAAAACATATTCTTATTTATAACAATCGCTTTTCTTTTTGCCGGTTGCTGTAAGCTTAAAAAGCTGGATTGCCACAAATACGATGGAATTCACAAATTTATCTACGAGCCAATTGTAATTTCTGAGGATTGCAACTGCATAGTTGCTGGAAAAGTAAAGTATCTTGAAAACTGTGAAACTGTTGCACTAATTCATTATGGTGATGGTAGTTGCGACAACATTGCTACTAAAATTATTTGTGAAAATGGGGAATGTTACAACGAAGATGGGGCACCAATTGCTGCAATAGATTTTGTTGTAGATTGCAATGGAAACACTATTACTGAAGGACCAGTTAATTCTAATGAGCTAAATCAGCTTTTTGATCCAAGCTCAGGCCCTCAGCCTTGATTTTATAAAATGATTAAAAACTTACTTTTTTCACTATCTATTATTTTCTTTTTATCGTCAATTGAATGCAAATCTCAGAATTTTTCTGATAGTATTTCTAAGAATACAAACATGAATAAGCTAAGTTTAGGACTTGGAACTAGTTTATTTGGTGCCTACCATTATACTTGGACTTTAAAACCAGCATATTTATTAAGGTATGATAGGTCTCTTTTTAAAACAGGTGTAAATTCCTATGTGAGCTCAGGATTTAATTTCACACATCAACATTGGCAA
>JAZADZ010000057.1:0-16075 GCA_036123135.1 Bacteroidota bacterium
CCGTTCAAAGAAGTCAAAACACGCATTCCAGTAAGCCCTCGAATCACTGGTTTAGCGATACCATTTCCCGTTGATTGGTTGTAAATACCAGGCATATTGCTTAGTGCGTCTACAAGGTTGGTTTTTTCGATTTTATTTAAATCTGCAATTTTTCTAGAATCTACAGGAAAAGTACTGTAGCGCTGAAGTTTAGAATCTGTAGTAGAGATAATCACCTCGTCCAAATGAATGTGAGCGGAGTTCAATTGAATTACAATGCTAGAGCTGGCATCTTCAACATTAATAATTTTGCTATCGTAATCGGCAGCTGTAACTTGAAGCGTCATTTGGTTGTCGATAACATTATTTAAACGCCAATTCCCTGAACTATCCGCAGTAGCACCATTTTGAGTTTCCAGACAGTAAATCTTAGCAAAAGGAATACCATCCCCTGAATCCATTTCTGTTACTGTTCCGTTAATTTGCTGTGCGGAAAAGTTAAAGGTAATTAGGGCAGCTAGTAGAAAGATAACTTTTTTCAATGGAGTAATTTTTTAAAATTCTGGCAAATATAGTTTTTAATTGCAACATTGTTGCATTTGTAAAAAGAAAAATAGTATGGATTTTATCTGTAACGGTTCAAAAAAAATGAAATTTAAAAAGAGTTCAAATTTATCTTAGCCCATTGATGTCATATCTGGACATGAAATTCCATATGAGTTCTCCAGTATTCTGCCCTTGATAGGTATTGGTAAACCAAACGTGATCTCCCCCGATGTATTTGTAATGTTCCACAGAAACTGCGCTATCTCCTTGGTTGTAAACATAGTGCTCAATGGTCATTCCACCATTTGTTTCAGCACTAACAATCGGAGAAGTTGAGGTATTATTGAATGTAATCCAATAGTCTAACACGTCCTGGGTGGAAGTGTAATCATTGCTCCCATTGTATGGGAGAACACCATCGGACGTACCATGCAAGTGAACCACAGGCATTGGATGAGAAATGGTTCCAGCACAGTCAAGCATTGTTCCAGAAACAGAGCCAACTGCAGCGACTAAATCACTTCTGTAATTGGCTAGTCCATATGCCATCATTCCTCCATTGGAATATCCAAATGCATAGATTCGCTCCATATCTACCATAGCTTCAGTAGAAATATCGTTAATCATGGCCTCAACAAACCCAAAATCATCGGCACTGCTTTTGTTGTCTCCTCCAACCGGACAGGCGTTCCAATGGGAAGATCCATTCAAGCAGCTTCCTTGAGGATAAGCTAAAATGAAGGTGTCAGACTCAGCGAGTGAACGTAAATCTGCATCTTCCATATATTCACCAGCACTTCCACCAAAACCATGAAAATTTAGCATTAGTGGAGCTGCTGCAGAACCGTCATAGCTACTGGGAATATAGAGCACATACTCTCTACTAAGACCATCGTGGACAATTGAACGTGCACCATTGTTGGAAAAACAGTTTTCTCCACTGTTATTTTTTCTACATCCCAAAACGAAAATCAAAGCAACTGTAACTAAAACAAAGGGGTTTTTCATAATACGTTTTTGTCTAATACGCTGAATTCAATAATTTATTGCCTACTTGGGGTTTGAAATTTGCAGCAAAAGAAATCTATCCTAGAACTTAACCTTTCGTTGGCTTCAAAAATATACGAACATTAAGTTTAAATTCATCATAGATTACCTTATCACCAAGATTTTCAAAAAAGGAATTGGAGCGGTATCTGACATTGTATTTTGAACGATCTACAACGATATCACTGGAAAAATAGTTGTCCGATTTTTTCACAATAAAGGAGATGGGATGAGTAATGTCTTTAATAGTAAGGCTAGCATCAATTTTCGAATTATTTTCATCGATTTTGGTGCTTTTTTTAATTACTAGCTGCGCCTCAGGAAATAGATTAACTCCAAAGAAGTCATCAGACTTAAGATGATCAATGAACTTTTTATTGGACTGCGGGTTGTCAATATCCGTACAGGTAATTGAAGTCATATCTATGGTGAATTCACCAGAAACGATCTGGTTATTTTTAAGATTGAGCATTCCACTGGAGATGGATATGTTACCATCGTGTTGGCCGGTTAATTTTTCTCCAATCCAATGAATGGTGGATTTTTTCAAGTCAATGGACGATTGTTGAGCATTAATAATCGAAAAGATGAAAAAAAGAGGTAAAAAAAAGATAAATTTTGTTTTCATTATTTGTGTATTAAGTGAGAGCAAATATAAATTTTTGTGGTTTTTGTTGCATTTTGTGGAATTAAAAGGCTAAAAACAGGAAACTTTATTCACTTACAATCCTTAGGGAAAGTTTCTTAGGCTAAATCGCCTCTAAAACACAATCTTACAGAAATTAATGTGCATAAATTCACAACCTAGTATTGAATGGTTTTCTGTTATCAGTCCAACAATATCGGTGAACCTGCTGCTTCAAACTCCTTTCCAACAGAAGATACTTTTTCTAAGAATGCATCTACTTTGGGCTTAATTCTTTCGTACAACTTATTGGCCATCTTAAAGCTTTCCATGTGCAGCTCTGTCGGACCATATGAATTCGGATACCATCCGCCCCTTGCATTGTAAAGTCTGCTGTTGAGCGAAACATTGTCTTTTTCACCAACCTCTGCTTTAGATGGACTTCCTCCAATTTCTCTTTTTAGTTCATTCATCGTTGTCCTTAGATCGTAAACCTTTTCAGTAAGTGCCATTCTTTCGTCTGCGATGTAGCCCAGATTTTTGAGATAAGCTTCAACACGTTTGCTCGCTTTGTCGAATTTATGTTCGTAGGTTCTTACTTTTTTTGTTAGTGCTGCAATCGATTTGTAATATTCTTTGTGCTCGCTTGCAAGTGGGTTGGTAAGGGTGTTTTTTCGAATGCGTTCCACTTCAAAGGATTGTTTTTGATTTAGATCGGTTAAAACACCATCAATTCTTTTGTACATGCTAACACTGTAAGTGCCTGGCTCTGCCATTGTTCGGATATCTGAATAATTGTTTTTGGCAGAGGTTTTTATTGCTGTTGGTAGTTTTACATTTAAACTCCAATTAACCCTATTGATTCCTTTTGCAAATGGAGCAGATATCTGCTCAACAGTTGTTCCGTTGGCATCTTTAATTATAAGTACGATTTCAGGCTTTGATTCGTTCAGCTCAGCATCCAGTGCTTCCCAACCAGGGAAGGGGATATCTTTATTTTTTTGATCCGAAAGCGCTTTGGTTAATTTTTTCAGTTTTTTGAGCTCAATCTCTGTCTTTTCAGCAAGTATTTCGATGTCTTCTTCCAATATACTGGTTGGTGTATTGTATCCTGCTTTCGAAAGTTTTTCCAGCAAAGTGCCATTGGCTCTTACACCCGCTTCACTCTTTTTTCTAGCAGCTTTTTTGGAGGTAAATCCTTCTTTGAGGTAATAAGTAAATACCGCACCATATGGTGGATTTTTAGCTTTGTAAGTTGCTCCACCACTGCTACCAGAACCGCCATACATTTGGTTGTACTGAAGTGCTTTTCTTGGTTTGAATAACATGGCATCCTTTACAATAGATTCAGCATTAATTTCTCTTAGAGGACTGTAATCGTCAAGCACATAAAAACTTCTTCCAAAAGTAGCAAGCACGAGATCGTTTTCTCTTTTTTGTATGGCCAAATCCCGAACAGAAATGGTAGGTAATCCAGCAGAAAACTTGTGCCATTTTTCACCTTGATCAACGCTAACGTATACGCCATATTCAGTTCCTAAAAACAATAGGTTCGGATTAACATGGTCTTGAACGATTCTCCAAATAAGTGTTCCATCGGGAATTCCTTTAGAAATGGAAGTCCATTTTTTACCACCGTCTGTTGTTTTAAAAAGGTAGGGTTGATAATCACCAAACTTATGATTGTCTAAGGCAATATATGCAGTTTGCTCATCAAATAAGTCTGCTTTAATGTCATTCACAAAAGCAGTAGACGGTGTTTTAGGAAGCTCATCTACTGTCATTTTTTTCCATGAAACTCCTCCATCTTTGGTTAGTTGAATGATGCCATCGTCGGTTCCAGCATACAATACATTCTCATTTACTTTAGATTCTGCTAGTGAGGTTATGGTATTGTAGGTGGACATCGCATATACGTCCCAAGCGTTATCGAAACTTTGTACTTTACCCATTATTGGAAGAGCCAATCGCTCTTGATTTTTAGTAAGATCCTTCGATATTGCTTTCCAACTGTCTCCTCTATTTTCAGATCTCCAAACGCGCTGTGAACCAAAATAGATTCGTTTGGGGTCGTGATGGCTTACCAAAATTGGAGAATCCCAGTTGAACCTTTCATACGGCTCATCCACACCTGCTCTTGGTCGGATGTTTACCACCTCACCATTGGTGCGGTCAATTCGGTGAATGTATCCTTCTTGCGACTGTGCATAAATGATATTTGGATTGCCAGGTTCTGTTGCTGGCTGATGACCATCTCCTCCAAGTACAATTTCCCAGTCTGAGTTGGTAATTCCGTTTCTTCGGACTGTTCTTGATGGTCCTCCTTGAGTGCTATTGTCTTGAGTTCCACCATATATGTTGTAAAAGGGTTCTGCGTCATCAACTGCAAGCTTATAAAATTGAGTAATGGGGAGGTTACCCACAAACTTCCATGTTTTTGAACCGTCAAACGATTCGTATACTCCACCATCTGAGCCAGCGAGCATGTAATTGGGGTCATTTTTTTTGAAGGTAAGCGCATGATTGTCAGAGTGCTTGTTCTTTTCACTCATGGTGTAGAACTTTTTACCACCATTATCAGAAACTAGAACTCGAACATTCATTAAGAAAATCTTATCAAAAACGTGTGGAGAAGCTACCAGCTCTTGGTAGTAGTGCGGACCCGTTCCACCAGAAACAGTTTCAGACATTTTTGTCCAACTTCCTCCGCTATTTTCTGTTCTGTAAACAGCCCCTTTTCTTCTTTCTAGCTCAATAGCAGCGTAAAGTACATTGGGCTTCATGGGCGAAATTGCAAGTCCTATTTTCCCCATAGTTGAGCCGGGTAAACCTTTATTTATTTTAGTCCAAGAATCGCCTCCGTCCACACTTTTATAAATGGAGGTACCTGGTCCACCACCAAGAAGTGCAGCGACATTTCTGTGTCGTTGCCAAGTGGCAGCATACAGTATTTCTGGATTGGTAGGATCGATTACAACATCGGTAACTCCAGTCCATTCGTTTACTTCAAGCGTGTTTTGCCAAGATGTTCCACCATCCGAACTTTTATATAGACCTCTTTCTCCACCAGCGCTCCAAAGTGGTCCTTGAGAGGCTACCCAAAGGATGTTGGGATCTTTTGGATGAACGATAATTTTTGAAATGTGCTCAGATTTTTTTAGTCCTTTGTCTTTCCAAGACTTACCACCATCAGTACTGTGGTAGATACCATGTCCAATTCCAACGTGTCTTCCACCAACATTTTCTCCAGTTCCTAGCCATATTGAGGCATTGTTATTCGGATCAATGGTAATGCAACCAGTAGAATAGAATGGCATATTATCTGTCAGAGGAGTCCAGGTTGTGCCCGCATTGGTGGTTTTCCAAACTCCACCAGAACCAACCGCTACGAACCACGTATTTTCATTGGTTGGATCAATGGCAATATCTGCTATTCTACCTGACATAAAAGCGGGCCCAATACTTCTAAATTTTAATCCTCCAAGAGCAGAGGAAATGGATGGAGCATCATCTTTTTTCTCCTGAGCGAGGATAGAATTGAATGTAAATAGAATTGAAAGCGAAAAGGTTAGTAGTGTACGAAAGTTCATAACGTTTTAGATGTAATTTTTTTGTTAAGGCACTAAATGTAGCAAAAAATCGAATTGATTAATTACTTGTTTTAAACCTTAAGATTTCAAATTTAATTGCGCTAAAAAAAGCAGTATTTTAGCTCATATGAAATACACATTAGTTCTTGGCGCAAGTTTAAAACAGGAAAGGTATTCCAATAGAGCAATAAATCAGCTAGCGAAAAATGGTCATAAGGTGCTTGCTGTGGGCAATAAAGAGGGTTCCGCTCATGGAATTCAAATCACAAAAGATTTACCCAAAACAAAGGTAGACACCATTACCGTTTATTTGTCAAAAGCCAATCAAAAGGCATATTACAGGCAGTTATTAGAGCTTCGGCCAAGACGAATTATTTTTAATCCTGGGGCTGAAAACCCAGAACTCTCTGCACTTGCTACAGCCAAAGGAATTGAATGTTCAGAGGCATGTACACTTGTGATGCTTTCAGTGGGGAATTATTGATAAATCGTTTTTAGAGTTTAGTTTTTAAGAAAAATAATTTTATTTTAGAACTTCTTTTGTTTTATTCTAAAATTTCAATAATGAAAAAAATTATATACCTATTTTCGATTTTCCTATTTTTTTCCTGTGGAAGTGGAGCTGAATCCAATTCCATGTTACCAACAGCTGATGATTCTAAATCAATGGAAAAAGAATCGAATGCAATTACCCAAAGCATGCCAAGCATCTTGGTTGTTCCATCAGACGCTTTATTAAAAAGGTTAAATTGTCTTACTGAAATTAATAACCAGGGTGTTTCTGCTTACTCTAGAGATTACAGTAAATCTTTTATTCAAGACTCTGAGCTAAGATTTGTTATAGCTGGAATTGAACAAGAATTTTCCAACAAAGGTTTTCCGCTTGAAAATTTAGAACAAACATTAAAATTAATCAGCAACAACAATGCCATGGATGAAATGGAGGGTGTTGCAAGAGATTTGAGATCAGAATTAATGAATACTGCTAGACCAGATTACATTATAGAACTAGATTATGAATTAAAACAAGATCCTAAATCAAGAAATATGAATAAATCATTGACGTACATTGTTAAATGTCTTGATGTGTACACAAATAAATCCGTTGCTAGTGTAACAAGAGCAAATGTAGGTGTAGAATCTGTATCAAATGATGTTCCAGGACTTGTTAAAGAAGATTTCCCAAATGCTATTAATGATTTGTCGGGAAACATTTCAAATCACTTCAAAGATCTTCTTGCCAATGGTATTGAAGTAACTTTGCGCATCGCAGTTATGAATTCTTCTGCGATAGCACTTGATGATGATTGTGGGGATGAAGAAATTTCTGAAAAAGTCATAAGTTGGTTAAAATCAAACACGGTTAACTCCACTTACAAAATGGCAAAAAATACTGAGACAGAAATGTTTTTTACAAACGTCAGAATCTATTCACAAGATGAGTCAGGCAACTCATACACTGCATACGATTTTGCTAAAGACCTTAAAAAAGGTCTAAAGAAAGGATGCGGTCTTAAAGTTGGAAACAAAACACAAAGTCTTGGAGATGCTTTTTTACAAATTGACTAAATAAATTTAAAATGAAAAAAACGCTTTATTTTCTTGCATCACTACTTGTTATTTCTTGTGGTGGTGCTGAAGAAACCCCATCCAGTACTACGAAAAAAAAAGAGACCAATAATTCTGTTTTTGAAAATACTGGTTCTGATTTAGAAAACAAGTCAACTCAACCTAACGAAACTTATACAATTGAAGACACTATCAGCATCAAATTAACCCCATTTGTTGCTAAGAATGATGAAATTGGTGCCTCTGGCATAAAGTTATTGAAAGATCGACTAAATAGTGGAATTACTAAAATTGGTTTTGGTGGAGATGGGTCAAATCCAAGGTTTATAATTGGACCAAGTATTTCTTTAGTTTCAAAGAATATTACTTCTACTGCTCCAACAAAATACGCAAACACCTATGAAATTAACTTAATGGTAGTTGATGTTGTTACTGAGACAATATTCACCTCTTGGCAAACTGTATTTAAGGGTGTTGGTGACTCACCTGAAAAAGCATTTCTAAGTGGAATCAGAAATATTAAATTTGAAGGTGCTGAGTTTATCGAATTTTTGGTTGCTGCTGAACAAAAGATAATTTCTTTTTTTGACGAACGTTGTAGTTCTATTCTGGACGAAGCGAATGCAGCGGCTAAAATGAGAAGTTATGACGAGGCATATTCTATGCTTAAAAGCATCCCCGCAGAATCCAAAACTTGTTTTGCGGATGTGCAAACCAAAAAGCTTGAATTTTTTCAGCTTGCATTGAATAAAAATTGCAATGAAAATCTTGCCAAAATGAAAGCGGAACTTGGCAAATTTAATGACGAAAGCGCTTCTGGTTTCAATGCTGAGGCGATGAATTACTACTCAATGATTGACAGCGAATCTGAGTGTTACGAAGAAGCTCAAAGAGAATACAACAATTACATTTCAAAGTTAAATCCAAAAGCAAAAAGAGATTGGAATCAAAAGATTAAAGAATACAACGATCAAATTGCCATGGTAAAAGCGGAAAAAGAATTTGCTCGAGAAGAAGCACAGTTGGCTTATGATTTCAAAATTAAAATGGCTGAGGAAGAGACCAAAAGAGAAGTTGAAGGAAATCGAAAACTTCTTGCAAAATACAAATATGACGATTCTCCGTGGCTAATTAGGCTTTTCTCCTCAGGTGCTAAGCTCATGAAAGGAGAAATGAATACAAAATAAATAATGTTTTAATTTAAATAAATCAAATGAAAAAAGAATTATTAATACTTCCAATTGTCCTACTTTTCATTGGTTGCTCTAGTGATCTTGAAGAGTCAATGGAAATTACCAACGAGTGTATTGAAGATAAATTCGATGATGAAAAATCTAAATATGAATCCATTGATGAAGCATTGACTGCTTATGATTTTGAATCAGCGAGAGTATTGCTTGGATGTTATGAGGATGCATGTTTTAATGCTAGAGAGGGTAGTAGGATGTATTGTGATTCACCTCCTGAAAATATGGAAAGTGCTAAAAGCAAAGCAGATGAAAACCCGTATTACAAAAATTTGCTTAAAATAGTATCCTCTGAGGTTGCATATTTTTTTAAAGTCGGCGAATACAATCGAGCCAAGTCAATTGCTTTGGAGGCAAAAATGTTTTTTGTTTACAATGAAGAAATCCCCAACTTAATAAATAATTTAATTGATAAAAATAACATGGATGAAGCAGTATCCATTTTATCAAAATACTCATTTTCCTATGCCATTGAAAAAAACAACGGTTATGACAATAATAGAAATTATAATGACGAAGCCAACAGATTCAATGATATGGTTAACTCTCTATTTAATGATGCCTTGTTTGATGAAAATAAAAGTGTTTTAAAGAAATGTTTGTTGCTTTATGTACCCATTGTTGAAAACGATGGCACATATTATTTTAAAGACAAAAAGATTGTTAATTCATACAAAAAAACTGCTCGAAACAAATTAAAAGAAGCAGGTATTAGATTATAAATTATGTTTGGATTTGGTAAAAAACTAGGTGTATCCTTCTCGCTAAAGAGATTAGTAGGTATAAGCGGAATAAAAAGTTCAATAGCTAGAAAAACTGGGGTTCCCCTCACTAAGGGAGGAGTGGAAAGAAAAGTAGCTAGAGGCATAATAAGAAAAGTCTTTAAATGGTGGTAAAGTAAATCTCAAAAACTATTCTACCAATATTACTAATCAAATAAATACAGCCCAAAACACCACCTTAATCATGAAAACAGAAGAATTAATCAAAGTATTTAATTCCAAAGTTGATTATGACAAACTTGGTGGAAAAGAACAAGAAAACTACAATTTTGCTAAAATAGCTGCTCTTTTAAGCGAATACGGATTTACTTGTAACTTGGTTACTGCTGACAAGCATGGCGCTGATATGTTAGCCTATCACATAGAAGAGGGCTTCACACTTCAGATACAATTAAAAGGTTCAAGAGCAACATTAAATAAAAAGTATTCAAATAGAAATCAGCCACTTTGGATAGCATACATTGACCAAGCTTCCAATGAACTTTGTTTATATGAACATGATTTAGCAGTTGAAATATTTGAAAAAACCAGTAGTGCCCAATCTGAAAGTTGGAAAATTCATGGGAAATATAGTGGGGTAAATTTAAACCGCAAGTTTGAAGATATTATCATAAGATTAAAATTTATTAATTAAATATTAGATTTCGTTTACCTTTTGAATGTATTAATAAATTGAAAGATACTTTCAATAAATGTAACAGACTAATTAAAGATGAAGAAAGTAAAATATATCCTTATTGGATTCACTGCTTATTTCGTTTTACTTTATGCTCTTATCGCAAGTGAAAAAAGTGTTGAGGGTTCATCGATTAATAATTTCTATGATGCAATTTGGTACTCGATTGTCACTTTATCTACAGTTGGCTATGGAGACTTTTATCCAGTTTCATTTACAGGTAAAATCATTGGTCTTGTATTTGTATTTAGCAGCTTAGGGGTATTAGGCTATATAGTAAGTCAGTTAACAGTTAAATTATCACAGTATATGGAAAATAAAAAGAATGGCTTTTTTGGAACGACAATGGAAAACCATATTGTTATAATCGGTTACAATAAATTTGGGAAACATATTCTTAATCAAATTGTAGCTACAGGAATTAAAGCAGCAGTTGTTACCGATAACAAAAATGATGTAGATAACATCTCATCCAACTTTGATAAAAAAAATGTATTTGTTTTATGTACAGATTTTGAAAAGTTTGAGGATTTGAACAAGATCAATATTTCCAAATCTGCTAAAATTTTCATCAATTTTAAGGACGATACTGAAATGCTTGTATACATTTTGAATTTGAAAAATCACTACGATAATCTTGACATAGTTGTCTCACTTAATAATGCTAGATTTAAAAAAACTTTCAAGTCAGCTGGTGTTTTGTATGCTGTTTCAAGAGAAGAAATTGCTGCTAAACTTGTTGCTAGTTATATATTTGAGCCAGAGATTGCTACGCTCATGGAGGACCTAATGTCAACAGCATCAAATAAAGATGATTTTGATCTTATCGAACTAAAAGTCACAAATGAAAACCCTTATGTGAATAAAGAGTATGATTTTGCATTTGTTGAAATTCGAAAAAATTTCTCAAGTGTTTTACTTGGAATCTATAAGAATAATGTTCTTTATAAAAATCCAATAGAAAAAATAATAATTGAGGAAAATGATTATTTACTTATTATGACTAACGGTGAGAATGAACCTATACTAGAGTCCAATTTTAAAGTCAGTCAAGGACGCTTTGATTGATGTAGGTAAGTATTATATTTTTACTAGTCTTAAATTAATTTAGTTTTTACCCTCTGTTTAGTGGGGGAGTTTTAAAATATACCCCATGCAATAGACCAGCACTAGTAATTATCTCAGAGATTTTATTCCAATATTCAATAATTTCTTGAATGGTAAAATCTTTTCCATTACACGCATTTAGGCCTTGCGTTTGATTGTTCACGATGAAATCTAGCTCAATAGCGGGTTGTTTGAAAACAAAATCAGTTTCTTTCTCTGAGTTAAATTTCTTACAAGGCACATAAGAGAAAATCCCTTTATATTCTTTTTTTTCTTCAAAGTTAACACCCTTATAAAATGAATAATTATTTCCCTTTTCAATTCTACAATTATCCTCTTGCTCAACTTTATTATTGAATTTAGTATCGTCATATAGTGGGTTAACACTAGCATAATAGTATTGATTTTTTTCCTGGAATACATTTTCAATATTTTCAATATTGTAGTTGAATTTTTTTTCTGAGACAACAAATAAAGTATCCAAACAAAATTTCTTATTTATACAAGAACCAAATAATATTAATGAAAAAGGATCTAATCGTCTTAATACTTCAAAGAAGCCTTGTTTGCATACAATATACCTGAAGTTTTGACCAAACACATAAGGATCTGTATTGTGTGTTCTTTCTGGCACGCTAGGATCTAAAAACGGCATGTTTAGAAATGATGGAAGATGACTTTTATAATTCTTTAATTTTTCAATTTTAGACTGAGCCTCCCATTCTCCCCAATAGACTAAATTATCTTCAAAATAATTGCCATTTTTTGCGTACTTGCCTTTAGATAGAATAAATTTTCTTCTATGATTTGTATGATTATTCCAAGGTATTTCTGTATCGTTTGTGTTTTCAGGAGTAGCTTCAACGGAAGTATGTAAAAATTGAATTATTTTAGGCATATTCAGTAAATATTAAAATTTTGTTGTAAACAATTATTTTTTTTAAAACATTAATTTAGGTTATTTAATTGATTAATTAAATTCACTACCAGACTTTAGCTAAAATAAATTATAAAGCTGTGATTTTATTACAGATTAGGTCGAGATATAGTGAGTGTTTTAACTACAGCGGAGTATATTAGTTGCTGGAAAACAAGAGATATCGCATGCGATTTCGCAGAAGCCAGACCACTGGATTTATAAATAGTAAAGTCATTATAGAATTGAAGCACTTGTAATTTTTTTCTTTAAGCTCTATCCATTTCTTTCTCTACTTTTAGGACATACAAAGGAGTTTTAAATTACAAGTAATCGTACTATTTCTTTTGTTGGAAAATGCTGTTTTTTCCCAGCAGCAGATACCCACCATTTTAGAACACGTAGACGAAAGCTCCCTTATCAATTATTCCCATAATTTTTGCAAGTATTCAAGAAATGAAATTTTTGCCCGCTTGGGATATGCTTTTAAAAACAAAGACCTTGATCTTTATTTTAGCAGACAGGCGTGGTATAAAAAAGATGAAGATGCTACCATTTCACTTAGCCTAGAGCAAAAGCGTTACATTGCTCTTTTTCAACAAATCGAAAAGCAAAAAAAACCAAAGCAATACACCAGTGGAAAACTAGATGAATATCCCGTTTTTTTTTATTTGGAAAACGGCCTATCTGCTGCCTAAAACATATTCTTGGGCACTGCAAAGTTCTTCTCTGCCGCAAGAATACATTGCTGCTAATGCAATTAAAAAGTGCAGATCCGAAAAACCAATTTTATATCATCCAGCTGCTGGACTTGTTGTATTTGACTTTGTTGGTAGCGATATTCTAGCCTGTTCAGTTTTAGGATTTAAAGATGGAAAATTTACATTTCCATTTAGTTTAGATGGATACAATTTAAAAGCGCGTATTAATCCGGACAATACCCTTTCCATTTCGGGTACTAGGCCATCATACTTGTGTGGAGCATTTATCACCCCTTTTGAATACGTCTATTCAGATAAAAATGCAGAAGCAGTGCTGCTGCCTCCCACCCAACAATCTTTTACCACTTCAACTCACATTACCTATGCCTTAGAAATTGAGAATAAAACGGGTACTCCTTATAAAATAACCCTTCCTGAAAAGACCAAGTTGACCATATCCAAGTACATCAATACACCCAACTGCTTTTTCATAGAATCTGAGCTAGGCAGTGGATGGATCTATCACCAGCCTCTTGAAGGTGACAATAGCTTTTACCACGGTGAGTTCTGCCAGCATTTTTATTTGGTGGGGTAGAGAAATACAAGAAACCTTCCCTTATTCACATCTTTATACAACTTGCAAGACCCGGAAAGTAGATAAAAGTTAGGAGTTTTCATTTGGAAGAAACACCTCTGCAAGCATACACCTTGCACTACCTCCTCCATATTTTTCGATAGTATGAAGTGGAGAATGAAGTAAAGTTGAAAAATTAGAAAGTATAGCTTTTTGTTTTTCTGTTAATGATTCGAATGCCGAGGAGGACATTACAAGGTATGAATAGTTGTTCGTACCAATAACCTCAAGCATATTTCCTGCAAATTCTCCAATTTGATTCATTGTAAGCTCAACAATAACCTTACCCGATTTTTTTAAAGAACTCGAAACCACCTCTCGCTCGTTATCATTGGAAATTGCCTCCAAGCACACCACAGCATAATCTTTAGCAAGGCACATCATTACATTGGTATGATAGATGAGCAAGTGCTCGCCAGAGTTGATGTGGTAGCTTTGAAAAGTTACCAACTCATATTTCATTTTATTGCAAAATTTTTCAAGCGGCTCTTGCGAAGTTCGCTCTGAAAGTGAGGCGTACACGATTTTATGTATTCGGTCCAATAGCATGCTCCCAGTGCCCTCTAAAAATTTATTTTGAGCTTCAAAATCAGAAAAGTCTTCGATTTTATTGGCTTTAAAATGGTGTGTTTTAGTTAGTAGATCAATCACTGCAGGATTCCGTTCTTTTCTCCTATTGGGAGCAAACATGGGATACAATACAACGGTTCCATTGCTGTGGGTAGAAATCCAATTGTTTGGAAAAACTGCATCGGGTGTATTTAATGTTTCTTTGTTGTCGTAAACCATCACGTTAATTCCATGACGGGAAAGCATTTCAACCATTCCATCAAATTCTAAAAGAGCATTCGATGTGATTTCAGACTTGGAAGCATCCAAGTCTGAGTGTTGAAAATAATTGTTGTTGGCAGTTTGTGTATTGTATCCAAAACCATAGGGCTTAATCATTAAAATATGTGGTGTAGACTGCTGCATTATGCGCTTAAAAATAGTAAAGTAGAGCATCTAAAAAGTCTGCCTATTTTTGAAATTTGATTGAGCCATGAGATGTTTATTGGTCGATAAACTTCAACCTTACATTTAGAAAGTACCTTGTAAAAGGCATTCATTTGAAATAAAATCTCCATCAAAGCAAAAAAAGAATGGTTTTTAACTTGGTATGTAGACTGTGAGTCCAAACAGTCTTCAAAAGTCGGAGTGCCCCCAACATCCTCTTTAGTTCCAAAAACAACAGTTTTCAACGGGCTGGTTTCATTGTGTAAATTTAGAGCAAAAGTAATTGAGAAACGTAAGCTCAAACTAGTGTTGAATTTATTATATGCATATATAAATGAAACGCCTCATACTGCAATCTAACTTGATTGTTTAAAGCATGTAAAACTTCTTCTTTGATTAAATATGGAAGATTTAAAGCGCTCTTCTAAAGAAGAATCGTGTGATGAAAACTCCTTGACCGTCATCTTTCCCTGCATTACTTTCAACACCACTGCTGATGTTAATAAGCTCCCAGCCCTCATTGGACTTGGCGTTTAGCATACTAGTAACAAGAGCATCGTTAGATGCAATATTTCTAAAATTTATACCTACACCACTAAAGAAATTCAACATTTTGGTTTCTTTAAGGTTGTCAATTTTTGCATCTGACCTTTTTTTAGAACCCATTTTAGTGTCGTTTCCAGCACCTCTTTCAGTTGTTAATGCGGTATAGTCCATAACCTGACTATTTTCAATCAATCTAGATCGGCCGAGTCCCATTGGAATTATTGATTCAATGGATGAAATGATCTTGTATTCATAGGTTTGGGAGTATGCAGATGAAGGAGTAAGTAAAGAAGATATTACCAATCCTAAAGCAATTATTAATGTTTTTTTCATGATTTGTGTTTTAATATTATCTAAGTATTATGTTCCTGAGAATCAACTGAAGTTATGAAAATAAATGTTAACCCCAATGGAGAATTTTAAAATAGAGCTAAATTGTATTTAAAGTCATTGATCTAATTTGGGATTTCTTAAATAGATGAGAAAACAAATATAAGCTGAGTAAAGGCAGATGTAAACTGGGAAAACTGCATACAATAGGTTGTGATTAAAGCTTATTAGAGAGGTTAACGACCAGCAAGATAGGGAGATAATCCAAGCCCTGGTTTTTTCTTTTTTTGGTTCATTGTATGCTTTAACAATTGTTGGAAAGCCAATAATAAAATCCGAAATCACTGCAAAGAAAGTAGTCAACCACGGGTTTTTGGATAGCACATATAAGATTCCACAAAACAATCCCAACCCTAAAAACAACCAGTCTTGAGCAAGCAGCTGATAGCTTTTTTTAACAAGAGATACTATGCCAATGGCAATGCATCCAAATGTACAGCTAGTGATGCTCATTAAGCTCCAGTCCCACCCCGTACTTAACACTTGCACTACAATCAGTGTTGCCATAAGCAGTGCCCAGCCAAACCACGTTAGTACGGATGGTGCAATCTTTTTTTGCCAAACGTCTTTAAAGTAGGTTAACTGACCAAAGAAGATTAGTAAAGATGCTAAGTATCCAATCGGTTTTTCTAAATCTATAAGTAGTTCAGACAACTGTTTTTTTAGCGTTAAATATCGTTGATTTTATTGGGATTTTTAAAACGTTTTTAGGCTGCAGATTTTT
>JAZADZ010000058.1:0-9869 GCA_036123135.1 Bacteroidota bacterium
AGAATCATCAACAGAGGGATAAACATATACTGAAGAAAAGGAAGTCATCCTTTTTCCTTGAGCATTGAATGGACTGACTCTTACCAAACGGTGAACACCATTTTCTCCCTTAAGATATCCAAAAGCAAAGTCACCAGTAATTTCTAATGTAACGGTTTTAATTCCTGCTACATCCCCTTCTTGATGATTGAGTTCTTTTACTTTGTAATTGTTTTTTTCTGCCCACATTAAGTACATTCTCATTAGCATTGAAGACCAATCGCAGCTTTCAGTTCCACCTGCTCCAGCTGTTATTTGAAGAATAGCATCAAGACCATCCTCCTCCTTGGAAAGCATGTTTTTTAGTTCTAGCTCTTCAATTATTTTTTCAGTTTTTAAAAAAACAACTTCAATTTCTTTTTCATCAACTTCTCCCTCTTTGAAAAACTCATACAAAACTTGGGCGTCATCCAATTGGGTTTGAATCGTATCACAAGAATCTACCCAAAATTTCTTTTGTTTGATTTTTTTTAGAATAACTTCAGCAGCTTTAGGATCGTCCCAAAATTCAGGATCTTGAGTTTTTAACTCTTCTTCAGCAATTTCAGTTTTTTTACGATCTACGTCAAAGATACCCCCTCAACGCATCCAGGCGTTTGGTCAAGTCTTCAAATTGGTCGATTGAAATCATTTTTATTAAATTTTAAGAGAATGTATAAATCAAAAAGCTAATGTATTATTGAACGAATTTTTTCAAATAAATTTTGCTTCCAATAATTAAATTCGAATCTGATTTTAGTTTATTTAATCTTGAAATTCTTTTGAGCTTTACTCCATGTTGTTGAGAAATGGTATTCAAATCATCTCCACTTTTTACGATGTGATACCGAATTCTACTTCGATTTCTTTTGGGTTGCAGAAAAATGATGTCATCTTCTTTTAAAATATCACCGTTTTTTAAATCATTGTACTTATAAATTTGCCACATACCCATTTCAAATTCTTTAGCAATTCCATAAAAAGTATCCCCTTTTTTTGCTCTTATAAACTTTATGTTATTACTATGGATCTCTACACTATGAGAAATAGGTTGGTGAATATGATCAATACCATTTTTTGAAATAGTTGTAGTTTTTTTCGAACGAGCCAATAAGGAAGACTCATCAAATTTATAAAGTTGATGATTTTCAATCAATTCGATTAAAATCGAAGCATATTTTGGATTTGTTGCATACCCCGCTTTTTTTAGTCCTTTTGCCCATCCTTTATAGTCATTTAATTTTAATTCGAATAAAAAGGAATACCTTGATCTGGTAGATAAAAAAACGGAGTGGTCTTTGTAAGACTCCATTGCAGAGCTGTATTTCCTGAAGCATTCATTTTTTTTATCATCATCTTGGTAAATGGTTTGACCTTCCCAATTGTGGCATTTTATACCAAAATGATTGTTACCGTATCTAGCTAATTCAGAATTCCCATTGCTACTTTCTAGGATTCCTTGAGCAAGGGTGATACTTGCTGGTATTTTGTACTCAACCATTTGATTAACAGCCTCTTCACTAAACTTTTCAATGTATTGTGTTCTACTCATGTATCGTTCAGCAGGTTGAGCATTAAAATGATCTGAAATTAAAAACGTAACGGATATTAGAAAAAAATATGAGATGGAGATTTTAATTGGCATTAGAATGCGGATTGTTTTGACAAAATAAAATTACGATTACCTTTAGGAAATGTTACGAAAAAAACTACAAAGTAGTTAAGAAAGTGTTGTTAATTTATTTGTAAAATCTTTAAAATGTGAAATTGGTTGTTTTTCATCGTTAAACCAAATACTTCCCATTGTTGCAAATCCATGAAAACCAATATTTTGAATAGTCTCCAAATTGGATAGATTAATTCCACTGGATGCGTGTACTTCAAAAGCAAGCTGAGGAATAATATTTGCTAAGGCGTTAAGATTAAATTCTCCGTTAAGTTCTCCATTTTTGAATATGGGTGATAGCAAAACATATGAATAATAGTTCGGAAGTTCCAGAAGCTTTTCAACCGAGTGGCAGGAGCAAGAAATTGTTTTTTGTTTTGCAATTGTATTAATTAGGAAAACTAAAATATTTTTATAGTTGGTCTTTTTTCTTATTATTCTTGAAATGTGAATTCCTTTAAGGTTGTATTTCATAAGCAGTGAATAGTGAGAGTGAATCACCAATCTATCGTGAAATTTTTCAGGAATTTGCCCAATGTAAGTAGAGAGCTGTTTTCTTGAAAAATTTGGTTTTTTAATGTGTAAGGTTTGCAATCCACTTTCAAGAAGTTTAATTACAATGTAAATTTCACTTCTAAACTTATCGTTACTTGTAAATAATATCAGTTGCATTTGATTCTGCTATCTAATTGATTAATAAGAGCTGAATTTTTTTCTATTGCATTACCAACAACAACAATATCTGCACCTGATAACCAAGCATTTTCTAATTGTTCGTAAGATTTAATTCCGCCACCTACAATTATAGGGCAAGAAATTTCCTTTCTTACAGAGGAAATCATTTTCATTGAAACAGGATGTAAAGCACCAGACCCAGCATCCAAGTATGTAAACTTTAGCCCCAATTGTTCACCGGCAAGAGCAGTTGAAGCAGCAATATGAAATTTATCAGCTGGAATTGGTGTAGTATTACTAATGTATTGAACCGAAGTTGCAATACCTCCATCTACAAGAATATAGCCAGTCGGAAAAATAGAAATACCAGATTTTTTTAAAACATAGGAAGATTGAATGTGTTTTCCAATAAGAAGATCTGGGTTTCTTCCACTAATTAAACTCAACAATAAAATGGCATCAGCCGAGGAAGAAATTTGGGAATTATCACCCGGAAAAATTATTATTTTCTTTTTGGTCAATAAACGCAATTTTTTAACGAAATCGTCAAAGTCGGCTTTAAACAATTGACTTCCACCAACAAAGATGAAATTACATGAACTAAAATTTATTTGATGAATAAGTTGTCCAAGTTGTTCAATACTTGTTGTTTTATCAGGATCAATCAGAACAGCCCACATTTTATCACCGTTCTGTGCTTTGTTCAATATTTCAGAATAAATTTCCAAGGATCAGAGCGATTTTATTTCGCTTGTGAAAGCTAGTAAATAATTTTCAAAAGATTCAAAGTTAATTGTACACTTAAATTTTAATTCTGGGTGAGTGCAAAAACCAACACATTTATTTTTATCAAATTGATTTACAAAAAGGTGTTCTTTGAATAGTATTTTTGGGAGACCTTTAATCTTGTACATTGCTTCTTTTGCAATCCAAATTTTAGTCAGTCTTTCAATGGTAAATTTTTCAAAAGAATCATCTGTGTTACAAAATTTTTCAGAGATAGTTAAAATTTTTTTTCTTTGGAATTGTAGATCAATGCCACATGGTTCTGATGAAACAAGAAATGCCACATAATCCCTATCATTGGTTATGCTTATGTGCTCTGTGCTAGAGTTAAAATAAGGTTTTCCATACTTATTTTGGTAGATATTAACATTTGGAAAAAGTGCATTTGCCAATAATTTAGAGGCTAAGATTTGATGCCTTCTATGATCGCTTTTGTAGTTTTCTAAATTGGGATGATATGATCTGCATATCGATTGTGCAAATTTTAAATCATCATTTTTGGATAATTTCCAAAGACCAATTTTACCGTTGGTTACATTTTTTACATTTACCAAGCCCATTGTTATGATGAAATTAAAAAAGTTGCTAAATTTATTAAATAAGAAGAAAAAATGTGCAAAATTATGAGAATAGCATTTTTATTATCTTTTACGTTATCTATCACCATCTTTTTTGCTCAAGATTTGTATAAATTTAAAAAGGGCAACAAAGAGGGCTTTATAGACGCTTCTGGAAATATTGTAATCTCTCCAATTTATGATGATGTTGATGATTTTTCTGAAAATCTGGCAAAGGTCAAGATAGGTAGCAAGTATGGGTATATTAATTTAAAAGGAGAGCAAGTTGTTGCCATTAAATATTTAAGAGGAACTTCATACAATGAAGAACTTGCAGCTGTAAAAGACGAAACTGGCTGGCATTACATAGACCGTTCTGGTAATACAATGTACGATGAAGAGTGTAACTATGCCTACGCATTCAACGAGGGTCTTGCTAGGCTTCAAGTTGGAGTCAAGTTTGGATACATCAATAAAAAAGGTGAAATGATAATTTCTCCAAAGTTTGATAAGGCATATGATTTTCATGAGGGTTTGGCTAGAGTTGAAATTTCTGGAAAATGGGGTTTTATTAATGTTAATGGAGATTTTGAAATTGAACCTAATTTTGATTGGGTTTTTGACTTTAGTGAGGGTAAAGCTGACTTTAGAAAAGGTTCTGAAAAAGACGGTAAATATGGCTTTATTAACAAATCCGGAAGTGTTGTAATTCCAGCTATTTACGACCGTGTTTTTGCCTTTCATGAGGGAAGAGCGTTATTTAGAGAAGGGTCTTTCAGAGGAGGTAAATACGGTTATCTTGACGAGAAGGGAAATGTTATAGTTGAACCTGTTTATGATGGTGCCATGAATTTTTGCGAGGGAAGAGCAAATGTTTCCATTGGTATTGCTAAAGAAGCAAAATGGGGTTATATTGACTACAATGGAAAGCAAGTTATTCCATTAAAGTTCTCTCGACCTTCTGAATTCAATAACAATTTGGCATTAGTAAGAGTTGGAGATTTCAAAACTGGAGTTGAGGGATACATCAACAAGCAAGGAAAATTTATTTGGAAATCTCCAAATAAATAAATTTCTTCGACCATTATTTTATTCATCTAATTTACTATTGATAAATTTGAGCTTATTTATTTGAAATTGGCATTAACATTAATTTCTAAATACATATTTTATTCATAGATATAAATGAGAGACCTGAGCATATACAACTCACTGGTTGGGAAAAAAGAAAAGTTTGTACCTGTTACAGAAGGTAATGTTGGAATTTATGTGTGTGGTCCTACCGTATATAGCGAAGTTCATTTGGGCAACTGTCGAACATTTGTTTCTTTCGACATTGTTGTAAGATATTTAAGATTTTTAGGATACAAGGTTCGTTACGTTCGTAACATTACAGACGCTGGTCACCTTGAAAATGATGCAGATTTTGGAGAAGATAAAATCTCTAAAAAAGCAAAAATTGAACAACTTGAGCCAATGGAAATTGTCCAGAAATACACTCTATACTTTCACAATGTAATGTCTAAGTTTAACAATTTACCTCCTAGCATTGAGCCAACTGCAACAGGACACATTGTAGAACAAATTGAAATGGTTAAGTCAATTCTTGAGAATGGTCATGCATATGTGGAAAATGGATCTGTTTATTTTGATGTAAATCAATTTATATTGGATGGTAATGTGTATGGTGATTTAAGTAGAAGAGCCGTTGATGAATTGATGGCTGGTTCAAGAAATTTACAGGGTCAAGAAGAAAAAAAGAATCCAGCTGATTTTGCACTTTGGAAAAAAGCCTCTCCTGAGCACATTATGAAATGGCCTTCTCCTTGGGGAGATGGATTTCCAGGTTGGCATTTGGAGTGTTCAGCTATGGGAGCGAAGTATCTCGGAAATCAATTTGACATACACGGAGGAGGAATGGACCTAAAATTCCCACACCATGAATGTGAAATTGCACAATGCGTCAGTGCTCATAAAAAGAACCCGGTGAACTATTGGATGCATTCCAATATGCTAACCTTGAATGGCAAAAGAATGTCAAAAAGTACTGGAAATACTTTATTACCTGAAGATATTTTTTCAGGAAACAACTCCATTTTGGAAAAGTCTTTTTCTCCTATGGTAGTACGTTTTTTCATGCTCCAAGCGCATTATCGTAGCGTTTTGGATTTTTCAAGTGATGCACTAAGTGCCTCTGAGAAGGGGTATAATAAATTAATGGATGCTCATTTTCTTTTACAAAACTTATGTTACACCAAAACTACTTTTGATGAGCAACTAGACTTTAAGGTTGATAAATTAATTAATTTGTGTTATTCTCATATGAATGATGATTTCAATACACCACTAACGATTGCTACTTTATTTGAATTAGTGTCAATTGTAAATACTCTGAATTCATCAAAAACAGTTGGAAATCTCTCTGAAAAAACTTTCAAAAAGCTTCAAAATAATTTCCATGGTTTTGTCTCTGATGTACTTGGTCTTGAAGGGAAAAGTAACGAACAAAGAGATGATAAATCAGAGAAGTTAGTTGAGCTCGTACTTGCTATGAGAGCCGAGGCTAAAAGTAATAAAGATTATACGCTTTCTGATAAAATCAGAGATGACTTGAGCAAAATTGGTGTAGTCATTAAAGACGGAAAAGACGGCACAACATATACAATAACTTAAAAAATATCAAATGAAAAAAACCCTATTTATAACTGCATTAGTGCTTACTATTTCAGTTTTTTCGCAAGAAAAGTTTGAAACGAATAAAAAGGATAGTGATTACAAGTTTACTGTTCTTAAAGATTTGGAAGCTACAAACGTACAATCTCAAGGAAGAACTGGAACTTGTTGGAGTTTTTCTTCATTGTCCTTTTTTGAATCTGAGATCATTAGACTAAATAATGAAAAACACAATCTTTCAGAGATGTTTGTGGTAAGAAATGCATATGTTGGAAAAGCTGAAAATTTCCTAAGAATGTATGGTACATTTACTTTTGGTCCTGGTGGAGCGTTTCATGATATTCCATGGGTTATCAGAAGATATGGAATTGTCCCAGAAGAAGTTTACAGAGGACTTAATTATGGAGATACTACACACAGACATGCTGAGATGGAGGCAATACTGGGTGCTACTGTCAAAGAGCTTGCATCAAAGCCCCAAAACGGAACGCTTACTCCAGTTTGGAAAAAAGCATTTACTGGAATCTTAGATGCTTATTTAGGCGATCTTCCTGAAAATGTTGAAGAATTTAACTTTACCTACAAAGGCAAAGAATATTCCCCAATGTCATACGCTAAATCTCTAGGTTTAGATATGGACAATTATATTTCATTGACGTCTTATAACCACCATCCTTTTTATTCCAAATTTGTATTAGAAGTTCAAGACAATTGGGCTATGCAGTCTGCTTATAATCTTCCGATAGATGAATTTATGGGAGTTATGGAGGAAGCAATAATGAGTGGATATACCTTTGCTTGGGGAGCAGACGTTTCTGAAAAGGGTTTTGCCTATAGGGATGCCCTCGCAATTTTACCAGAAGATGAATCCACAATAACTAAAAAAGGAAAAGATAATAAGTATTTTAGCGATGCAGGAGCAAACAAAATAAGCAATGCTTTTATGACGCCTGTTAAAGAAAAAATTGTAACACAAGAACAACGTCAACTTGCTTTTGATGTACAAGAAACTACCGATGATCACGGAATGCATATAACAGGTCTTGTCCAGGATCAAAATGGAACAAAATATTTTATTGTAAAAAATTCATGGGGAAAAACAAACCAATGTGATGGATACTTCTTTGCTTCATTTCCTTACGTGAGGTACAAGACCATGAATATTATGGTTCATAAAGATGCATTGAGTAAAAGTATTAAGAAGAAAATAGGCATTAAATAATGCTTCGTTTGTTAGGACATTTCTTCCTATTTTTAATTTGGATATATCAAAAAATGATATCTCCTTTTTTTTCTAGCACCTGTAGATTTACACCTACTTGCTCTGTCTATGCGCAGCAGGCAATTAAAGAAAAGGGCCCATTTGCAGGGTTTTGGTTGGCCATTAAAAGGATAGCAAAGTGTCATCCATGGGGAGGTCACGGACATGATCCACTAAATTAAAAGAGGATGCTTAAAATAGACATGCATACGCACATTATACCAAAACACCTTCCAAGATGGGCAGAAAAATTTGCATATGATGGGTTCATTCACTTGGATCATCATAAAGATGGATGGGCTAGAATGATGCAAGGAGATAAATTTTTTAGAGAGATCAATGAAAATTGTTGGAATCCTGAAGTTAGAATCAATGAGTATTTGGAATTCAAAACACAGGTGCAAGTTGTTTGTACTATTCCGGTTTTGTTTGCATATTTTGCAAAACCTGAAGATGGGCTTGAAGTGGCTAAATTCCTAAATGATGATCTCGCAGATTTAGTTCAAAAGTATCCTAAAAATTACATTGGTTTAGGAACAATTCCAATGCAAGATGTAGATTTATCTGTTCAGGAACTGCATCGGATTAAACAAATTGGTTTACATGGTATTCAAATTGGGTCTAACATTGAAAATAAGAACCTCAACGAACCTGAATTCTTCCCAATTTGGGAAGCTTGCGAACAATTAGATCTTGCTGTGATGGTACATCCATGGAATATGATGGGTAAGAAATACATGGACAGATATTGGTTGCCTTGGTTGGTTGGTATGCCTGCCGAAACCTCCAGAGCCATGTGTTCAATGATTTTCGGAGGTGTATTTGATCGATTTCCAAAACTCAGAGTTAATTTTTGTCATGCAAGTGGCGCTTTTCTTGCTACCCTTGGAAGAATTGAACATGGCTTCAATTGTCGTCCTGATTTAGTTGCAGTTGACAATCCAGTAAACCCAAGAAATTATTGTGGTAAATATTGGGTTGATTGTATCACTCACGATTCACTAATGCTTGAATATATTCTAAAATTACAGGGCTCAAAACGAGTGACCTTGGGAAGTGATTATCCTTTTCCCTTGGGAGATTTAGAGATTGGCAAGTTTATTGAACAAATGAATTTAGATTCGAGTACAGTAGAGGATATTTTTTGTAACAGCACTTTAGAGTGGTTAAACTTATCCAAAGAACAATTTTTGTAATGAAAAAAGTAATTCTTTTAATAGTTTTTGGAGTTGTATTCAACCAAATTTGGAGCCAGGAAGCATATTGGCAGCAACACGTTGATTACAAAATGGAAATTAATTTTTTTGCTACTCAGAACAAATTTGATGGCAAACAACAATTAATTTACACCAATAATTCTCCAGACACACTTGAAAAAATATTTTATCATTTGTATTACAATGCTTTTCAGCCTGGATCAATGATGGATGTTCGTTCGAGAACAATTGAAGATCCAGATTCTAGAGTTGGCGACAGAATAAGTAAATTAAATGAGGATGAAATTGGACTTCATACAATTCACTTCATAAAACAGAAAAATACTCCACTAAAATTCAGTGTCGAGGGAACAATATTGGAAGTTTTTCTTTCAAAACCACTATTTCCTGGTGAAAAAACCACTTTATCTATGAATTTTTCTAGTCAAGTACCTGTTCAGATAAGACGAACGGGACGACATAATGTTGAGGGTGTTGACTTTTCTATGACCCAGTGGTATCCTAAGTTATGTGAATACGATAAGGACGGATGGCATTCTAATCCTTACATTGGAAGAGAATTTCATGGTGTTTGGGGTGATTATGATGTCAAAATTACCATTGACTCAACGTATGTTCTTGGTGGTACTGGAATAATTCAAAACCCAAATGAAGTTGGTTATGGATACCAAGACAATAGTAAACCTTTAAAACTCTCCGATTCTGAAACCATAACTTGGCATTTCAAAGCCAAAAAAGTACACGACTTTGCTTGGGCTGCAGACCCAGATTTTATTCACGATACCAGTGTTTTGGATAATGGAACAGTTATCCACTATTTACACATCGATGACTCTTTAAATGATAATTGGCTTAAGCTAAAAGAATATGCTGTAAAATCTTTTAATTATGTCAATAAGAATTTTGGTACTTATCCATACAAACAATATTCAATTATTCAAGGTGGAGATGGTGGTATGGAGTATCCCATGTGTACTTTGATAACTGCAGGAGGTTCATTTAAAGGGCTAGTTAGC
>JAZADZ010000059.1:0-43108 GCA_036123135.1 Bacteroidota bacterium
AATTATTTCAAACGCAATTGACCATTTCTTACACGTTGAGGATGGTTTCCTACTGGAACTTCAGCAATTATTTTTCCGCTTGTATAATCAACGACCGAAACTTTATCTAACCCACTTATTGAAACGTACGCTTTGGTTCCATCTTTACTTGAAGTAGCCCAATATGGTTTAGCCTTGGTTGGATCCTCTGAAAGTTGAATTGTCTTAAAATCAAAGGTTTCTCTGTCAACCAGAGCAATATATCCGTCCATTGTACCTGCAACGCAAATTGTTTTATCATCTCCACTCAGAGCAATACCATGATGTCCAGAATTTAAAATGTGGTCAGAAATTGCTAGATTTTCGTTCTTTTCTGGAACTGGTAATTCTAACTTTCTAGTTATTCTATCGTTTTCTAAGTCGTATTCAAAAAATCCATGAAACAAAGAAATCTGTAAATAAGCAAATTTTTCGTCTTTTGTAATGGCCATGGGTCTTACAGCTCGATCAATCCAATGAAATCCTGCTTCATCTAATTTCTCTTTCATATCGACTCTTCTAATTATCTCGAAGTTTTTAGCATCGATAATTTGAAACCATCGGTCTCCTTTGATGAAATCAAATTTTGGAGATGAAATAAATACTTTTCCAATACTCGCATGATATATTTTTGTTCCATCCTCTGAAAAAGTATTTTCATGTGGTTGATCTCCAGACTCAAATTCACCAACAATTTTACCATTAGTAACGTCAATGGCGTGTACTTTTCGTGCAGTTGAAGCTGATACAAGGAATATTTTACCGTCAGGTGAAATTGCTGAGTGATCTGCTCTGAGTCCATCGACTTTAGTTCTCCAAACTATTTCTCCGGAATTTACATCAATGGCAACAACATCTGCAAAGCTTGGTCTGGAAGCATAAATAAATCTTCCATCATTTGAAGTGAACATATCATCAACAAGTTGATCGTTCCCCTCTCCAATAAATTCACGTATAAAACCAGCTGAAATTCTTCTTTTGAAACCAGAATAAATTTCGTTAAATCGATGTTCTCTATCTGGTAATGCGCTAATCTTCTTTAGGATTTGAAAGGTTGTTGGGTCAAATATTGTGATAACTCCGTCCCAATTATTTCCTGTCACAACAACATCTCTTAAAGGAATACTGTCGTGAACACTGGCTGCATTGTTCTGTGGGTTTATCGGAAAATTAGGGTACTCTCTTTCAGGTCTTTGACCAAGATTGAAAAGGAAAAAAGAAAGGAATGTAAAACCTATGATTAATAAACCGAAGATTATTTTTTTCAATTTTTGTATCATTTAATTTAAGTTTTGAAAAATACAGTAGACAGATAATTATCAGTAATTTAATCAAATTACAAACGATATTGAAAGATTCAATAATTTAACTCTAATTGTGTCTCAAAAAAAACTGGTTAGAATAATCTTCACTTTATTTATTCAAATGTATCCAACGCATTTATAAGTATAGTAACCAATTATTTCGTGAAGAAGTACTTTCCATTTACTAATTAAATAGGACTGAGGAACAATAAAATCTTCAATAACGATATACTTTTGTTCTAAACTTTTTGTGTAAGGATCAATTTTTAAATTATTTGTTTTAAAACACGCTAAAGCTCTTCTGAGATGATAGTCAGAAGTAATTAAAAGGCAGGTGGGCCGATTTGAAGAACTCTCCGAAAAAATCAATTTTGATGTGAAAAGGGCATTTTCATAGGTGTTTTTCGACTGGGTTTCAGATATAATATCATGTTCTGGAATACCTATTTTTATCAAGTAGTTTTTGAGGAATTCAGACTCTATAATGTCCGATTGAAGACTTCCTGAAGCTCCGCTTATAATGATTTTACTTATTCTTTTCTCTTTATATAACTTTATTGTGTACAAAAGTCGATCTGAGCTTTGTCCAAATTTAATTTCATTTTCTGTAGAGTTTAAACTTATCATACCTCCAAGAAGAATTCCATAATCATAACTCTCCAGTAGCTTTGTAGCCTTAACTTCCCATTTTTCAAAAAAGATTTGGTAAATAAATCCATTTGAGAAAAAAATAAGTAGTGTAAAGGCAATCAACAAGTAGCAACGTCTTTTGTATTTTTTTCTCATAAAAAGTCCAATAAGAAAGAAGCTAGAAATGAAAACAAGAGGGTCAGCAACAAAACCTACTATTTTAGAAAGAACAAAAAACAAGCTAAAATTTTTTATAAATCTATTTATTTTCTATTAAATCAAATTGTATTTGAGAACCTAAATCAAAACTGTATTTTTGTTTTCAAAGAAAGCTAAATGGATTCAACAATATATCAACCCAAGCATAAAATCAGAATTGTTACTGCTGCATCTCTGTTTGATGGGCATGATGCTGCCATAAATATTATGCGTAGAATCATTCAATCTACCGGATGTGAAGTAATTCATTTGGGCCATGATAGAAGTGTTGAGGAAGTTGTCAATTGTGCTATTCAAGAAGATGCTCAGGCAATAGCAATGACTTCATATCAAGGTGGACACAACGAGTATTTCAAGTACATGTTTGATTTGTTGAAAGAAAAAGGCGCAGGAGATATTAAAATTTTTGGTGGTGGAGGCGGAACAATATTGCCAACTGAAATCGATGATTTACACAAGTATGGTATCGAAAGAATTTATCATCCTGATGATGGTCGTTCTCTTGGTTTACAGGGTATGATTAATGATTTGGTACGTAGGTGTGATTTTCCTACAGGTAAAAACCAAAAGAAGCAATTGTCAAAAATAAATTTCGATAAAAATCCTTCCACTATTGGAAAGATGATATCAGCAGCTGAAAACTTTATGGACGAAAATATCAAGGAGCTTGAAGCCATTCAGGATGCTGCAAAAAATCTATCTACACCAATTTTAGGGATTACAGGAACAGGTGGAGCTGGCAAATCGTCTTTAGTTGATGAGCTTGTTCGAAGATTTTTAGCTGATTTCCCCAAAAAAGACATTGCTATTGTTTCCGTTGATCCATCCAAAAGAAGAACAGGTGGGGCATTACTTGGAGACAGAATCCGTATGAACTCTATTAATGACTCAAGAGTGTACATGCGATCTTTGGCAACAAGACAAAGTAATCTTGCTCTTTCCAAATACGTATCCAATGCTCTTGACATATTAAAACTCGCGAGCTATGATTTAATTATTCTTGAAACATCTGGCATTGGTCAGTCAGACACTGAGATTTTAGACCATAGTGATGTTTCTCTTTATGTGATGACACCAGAATTTGGTGCTGCAACTCAATTAGAGAAGATTGATATGCTGGACTTTGCTGACATTGTTGCCTTAAATAAATTTGATAAAAGAGGAGCTTTGGATGCCATCAGAGATGTGAAGAAACAATACAAAAGAAATCATAATTTATGGGATACTCCAGACGATGATATCCCTGTTTTTGGCACAATAGCATCTCAGTTTAATGATCCTGGTATGAATACGCTATACAGGTCAATAATCGATAAAATCCAAGAAAAAACAGAGGCTGATTTAGCTTCATCTTTTACAATTTCGGAAGAAATGTCTGAAAAAGTCTTTGTTATTCCTCCAAATAGAGTTCGTTATTTATCTGAAATTGCTGAAAACAATAGAGCATACGATAAATGGGTTGAAGGTCAAGTTAATGTAGCAGAAAAACTTGATGCGATTTCTAATGCTCTTAAAATTGTATCTAATTCAGCGGTTGTTTCTGAGCTTGAATCAACTTTTGAAAATTTAAAAATGGATATAGATCCACACAATTTTCAAATTTTATCATCTTGGGACAATACGATATCTCAGTACCAATCGGAAGTATTCACTTTTAAAGTTCGAGACAAAGAGCTTTCGGTCAAAACCTCTACTCAATCGTTGTCTCAGCTTTCTATTCCCAAAGTTGCTGTTCCTAAGTTTTCAAGTTGGGGCGATCGATTAAGATGGTCTTTACAAGAAAATTTTCCTGGACAGTTTCCATTTACTTCAGGTCTTTTCCCATTTAAGAGAGAAGGTGAAGATCCTACAAGAATGTTTGCTGGAGAGGGTGGTCCAGAGAGAACCAATAGAAGGTTTCATTATGTTAGCTTAGGAATGCCAGCCAAAAGGCTTTCCACCGCTTTTGATTCGGTAACTCTTTATGGAAATGATCCTGACACTCGGCCAGATATTTATGGAAAGATAGGAAATGCTGGTGTATCTATTTGCTGTTTAGATGATGCTAAAAAGTTATATTCTGGATTTGATCTCTCCTCTCCGTCAACGTCTGTCAGCATGACCATTAATGGACCGGCACCAATGTTACTTGGATTCTTCATGAATGCTGCAATTGATCAGAACTGTGAAAAATACATTAAAGAAAATGGGCTAGAAAAACAGGTCAAGGCAAAAATTGATAAAATTTACAAGAAATCTAAACGTCCTTCTTATCAAGGTGAACTTCCTGAAGGAAATGATGGACTTGGTCTAATGTTACTTGGTGTTACTGGTGATATGGTATTGGATGATGCCGTTTATAAAAAAATTAAGGCAGATACCTTATCAAAAGTTAGAGGAACCGTTCAGGCAGATATTCTAAAGGAAGATCAAGCTCAAAATACATGTATTTTTTCTACCGAATTTGCGCTTAGATTGATGGGCGATGTCCAAGAATTTTTCATTGATAATAAAGTAAGGAATTTTTATTCTGTTTCCATTTCAGGATACCATATTGCTGAAGCTGGAGCAAATCCAATTTCACAATTGGCTTTTACACTCGCCAATGGTTTTACATATGTAGAATACTATTTGAGTAGGGGAATGGATATTAATAAGTTTGGACCTAATTTATCCTTCTTTTTTTCCAATGGAATAGATCCAGAGTATGCTGTAATTGGTAGGGTTGCTAGAAGAATTTGGTCAAAAGCACTTAAGAATAAATATGGAGCGGACAAAAGAGCTCAAATGCTTAAATATCATATTCAAACTTCCGGAAGATCACTTCATGCTCAAGAAATTGATTTCAACGATATAAGAACAACTCTTCAAGCACTTTATGCGATTTATGACAATTGCAATTCTCTTCATACTAATGCCTATGATGAGGCAATTACCACTCCAACAGAAGACTCTGTACGAAGAGCAATGGCCATTCAATTAATTATCAATAAAGAGTTGGGATTAGCTAAAAATGAAAATCCAATGCAGGGTTCATTCATAATTGATGAGCTAACTGATTTGGTTGAAGAAGCAGTTTTAATTGAATTTGATCGAATAAATGAAAGAGGAGGGGTTCTTGGTGCAATGGAAACGATGTACCAAAGAAGTAAAATTCAAGAGGAATCTCTCTATTATGAAACCCTAAAACACACTGGTGAATTCCCAATCATTGGTGTGAATACTTTTTTAAATTCGAAAGGATCACCAACTATTGTGCCTTCTGAAGTAATTCGTGCTAATCTTGAAGAAAAAGATTATCAGATTTCAATGCTAAAAGAACTTCATAGTGTCAAACAAGTTCAGGCAAGTAGCTCCTTGGATTCAATTAAATCAGCAGCTGTTGAAAATCAAAATATTTTTGAGGTTCTGATGGAAGCTACTAAAAGCTGTTCACTAGGTCAAATTACAGATGCATTGTTCCAGGTGGGGGGGCAATACAGAAGAAATATGTAATTGTCCATGACCACAAATAATCATCTTATTGTTTTTGCAAGGAATCCGCGATTGGGCAAAATCAAAACTCGATTAGCAAAATCGATTGGAAATAAAAATGCTCTTAAGGTGTATCTGCATTTACTAGAGCATACTGCTCATGTAGTGGGAGAATTAAAATGTGTCAAGCACATTTACTACGACTCATTTATTGAAAAAGATGACATTTTTAATGAAAAAGATTTCAATAAAAATATACAAGTTGGCGATGATTTAGGCATAAAAATGTACAACTCTTTGAAAGACGTTTTTGGTCAATGGGCTGAAAAAGTGCTAATAATTGGAACGGATTGTTTTGAGCTCAAAGCTTCAGTTATTGACAAGGCATTTGAAGCCTTGGATAATAACGATGCAGTTATTGGACCTGCCAAAGATGGAGGCTATTATTTACTTGGTTTAAAACAATTGAAAAAAGAGTATTTCACCAATAAGTTATGGAGTAAAGAGAATGTTTTTTTAGATACTCTTTTAGATTTCAAGCGATTAAATATGACCTATTTTGTTCTGGAACAGCTCAATGATGTTGATGTTAAAGATGATTTAGGAAATCTGATAAAATTAATAGAATGAATTTCTCGAATGTCAGCCAAGCAGCCGATTTTTTGAATTCAAAAGGATTTAATCAATGTGAAAATGCAATAATATTAGGAACAGGTTTAGGAAGTCTAGTGAAAGATGTTCAAATAAAAGCATCCGTTTCTTATGCATCGATACCTCATTTTCCTGAAAGTACTGTAGAAACGCATTCTGGAAATCTAATACTAGGAAATATTGCTGGAACAGATCTGATAATATGTCAAGGACGGTTTCATTTTTATGAAGGCTATTCAATGGAACAGGTAGTTTTTCCAGTACGAGTAATGAAACTATTGGGTGTAAAAAATGTTTTAGTTTCTAATGCTGCAGGCTCAATTAATCAGAATTTTAAAAAAGGTTCTTTAATGTTAATTAAAGACCACATAAATCTCTTTCCTGAACACCCTTTAATAGGGCCTAATAATGAACGACTTGGAGTACGATTTCCAGACATGAGCTCGGCATACAGTAGAGACTTTAATAAATTAATCTTGAGCGCATGCAGAAAGCTAAATATTCAAATCAATGAAGGAGTTTATGCATCTGCTCAGGGTCCAATGCTAGAAACTCCTTCAGAATATAGGATGCTCCAAAAATTTGGGGCGGATGCTGTTGGTATGAGTACAATCCCTGAAGTGATTGCTGCCAATCATGCTGGTATCCAATGCTGTGCAATTTCTGTTCTTACAGACGAATGTAACCCTGATAATTTAAAGCCCATTAACATCCAAGAAATCATATCAATTGCATTAAAAGCAGAACAAAAACTAGTTCAATTGGTTAAGTATTTTTTTAATTCAATTGCCTAAACTAATCTCTTATTATTCATTTTAATTAGAGGTTGAATACTTTTTATAAGTTCCTCTGCCATTTTAAAGTCTATTTGCTGATTAGCATCGGAAAGTGCTTTATCGGGCGCAGGATGTACTTCAATTAATAATCCATCAGCTCCTATTGCAATTGCTGCTTTACTCAAATCAATTATTCCATATCGCTCACCAAGAGCATGGCTGGGATCAACAATAATGGGAAGATTGATGTGTTCTTTTATCCAAGCGATTGAGCAAAAGTCTAAAGCAAACCTTGTTTTTGTTTCAAATGTTCTTATACCTCTTTCACAAAGGATTACATTTTCGTTCCCTCCACTTAATATGAACTCAGCTGCTTGTATGAACTCCTGCAAAGTTGCATTAAATCCTCTCTTAAGCAATACTGGCTTCTTTGTTTTACTCAATGCTTTTAGTATGGACTGATCATACATCGACTTAGTTCCAATTTGAACTACATCGCAGCGGTTTATTAAATGGTCAATGTGCTCAGAATGTTTGGCTTCAGAAAATGTAATCAGATTATTTTTTTTTGCTTCAGATTGTAATATTTCTAATCCTTCATGCTCAAGTCCCTGAAAAGAGTAGGGAGAAGTTCTAGGTTTGAATGCACCTGCTCTAATACAGCTTAATCCATTAGCTTTTAAAAATTTTGCCACTTGATTAATTTGCTGCGTATTTTCTACAGAACAAGGTCCCATAATGACTGGCAGTGAATCGGAGTTTTTGCCAATAGAAAAATTTTTAATTTTTACATTTCTGTGTTCTTGGTAATCAATTGATGCCAACTGAATGTCATTGTTAAAATCGAATTTTTTCAGCACAAAATCTCTCAGTTCAATAGGGGTTTTTTTGTTTGTAGATGAATTTACAAGCTGAATAAAATCTATTTTTTCATTGATAAAGTATGTTGGGTTTTCAATGAAAGGATTAATAACAGATCTTGGGATTTCTTTGTCTAAGTGAAGTATCATGGCTAGATGTGCTCAAAGCATCCGAGATCGTTTCCATTGGTCCTGGAAGTTCCGATTAAATCAATTAAAACAGTCGATGGTGCCCCTTTGTCAATTACAAATGAAGTGGAGGGAATGCTAAAGTCCCAATGAACCGGATCGTTGAACTCTGGATTCAGATTATTGAAACAATTATTAAAAAATACAGAGCTGTTGATAGAATCTTCAAGCTTTAATAGTGAATTGGTAAAATTCATAACAGGAGCCTGGGCAGTTAATTCTCTTGAAAGTGTATCAATTACAACCTCGTTGGAATTGGAACCATAAAAAATACAGTTGGTAAAGTTTGCTGCTGAAAATGGTCGAGGTTGTGGAATATTTTGATAGTTGTAATAATCTTTTAATACAAAAAGAGCAGAGTTTCGTTGTCCTTGCCAATAATTTCCAAATGTACAATGCTCAAAATTGATTTCTCCACCTAGGCTGATAAACCCACAAAATTGAGATGAGTTTCCAAAAAGACAATTAACAGCATTTACATTTGCTCCTTGAGTCAATATGCTAGCGTATAGAGAGTTTTGTACAGCAACGCTGTTAAGTTGAACTAAATTTCCACTTTCAGCAGTATCTACTTGTATTCCAATAATTGCGTTACTAATGTTGGCATATTCAATTGAACTGTTCAGTGGTTGGAAAAACCAAATTCCTCTCCATTGACCACTTGTGCTATCGGCGTCGTACAACAAAAAATCTTCAGTTCTATCTTGTTTGAATGTTACAGGCTCACCAAGTGATCCATTGACTTGAAGTGCACTTTTATATACGTATAAAATTGAGTTCGAATGTCCACGAACTTCTGTGCCTGCTGGAATGGTAAGCGTGTAAGAAGAGTCTACTATGCAGTAGTTGTATATAACGTGTGGCTTGTCATTATTCCATATCGAATTTCCATTAATAATTTCTTTAACATGAAAATAAGCATCTTGTCCCCAAGCATTAAGAACTACTTTTTGTAAGTTACCATTTGTCAGAAATAAAATAGAGTCCTCTACAACCAGTGGGTTGTTGGAATTATTTGGGTCAATAGTTACTTCAACAAAAACAAAAATACTATCACCTTGTTCTAGCTCAATGTTTTCAAAGTTAATTCCTGCTTCACCATTTACATTGATTCTGTAAGATGAATTGGTTCCGCTTGCTAATTGTACTGAACTTATATTAATTTTTCCATTGTTGTTGTTGTAAAGTTTAAAGTACTTGGTAGTTGATCCAATAGTTGTAAAGATAGTATCGAAGAGAACTGTATCAGTTGAAAAATCTAGTTTTGCACTAGAGTTAGTAATAAGATTTTGCTTTCTACAATTGACAAAATTTAGAATAACCAAAAGAATACAAAATAAAACTATTAGATGGGATATGTTTTTTGTAGACATCTTCGATTGATAATCTTGCAAGTTTATTAACTATTTATCATTTAAAATATTTTACAGTATTATTTTATTTCATCTTTTGAAAGAAGAAAAAGAAAATATATATTTGCACGCCTTAAAGTTAAAGAACTTAATAATGAAAAAAGGAATACATCCAGAAAACTACAGATTAGTCGTATTTAAAGACATGTCTAACGATTACTCTTTCCTAAGCAAAAGTTGTGCAAATTCAAAAGATACCGTTAAATGGGAAGATGGTAATGAATATCCTCTCATTAAGCTTGAGATATCTCACAAATCTCACCCATTTTTTACTGGTAAACAACAACTAATTGATACCGCTGGTAGAATCGATAAGTTTAAAAGTAGATACTCATCTCAAAAAAAGAATTAAAAATTTTATAACATCTTTTAACCCTCGGCATTGTTCGGGGGTTTTTTTTATCCTTACATTTGATAGATAAGATACTTTTGAGATGAAAAGGATTGTTTTATTTGATGGTCAGTGTCACAAATCTTTATTACCGTTAACTTTTACTCGCCCTGTTGCTCACATAAGAGTTGGTATTTTTACTATTCTTAAAAAATGGGAAAATCACTTCAATCAGCGTGTTAGTGTAAGGTGTAAAGAATTTCTTTCTGAAAGATTTTCTTCCTTTGAAGATGTTGCTGATATTGGTGTCTTAGCAGGTTTACTTCCCGATAGAGATTTAGCTGAAGTTATTCTTGATCTTGATCAAAAAACCATTTTGATGAGCGATGAAAAGGTCTTAGCGATTTGCCCTTTGCCAGAAAACAACAAAAATATTGAAGATGTTTTGTCTGATTATAAATTTATTAAATACGAAAGTTCTGTAACTATAATTGAAAGACCGCATGATATTTTTCTTCAAAATGGTGAACAATTAAAATACGATTACACCTTCCTAACTTCAAACCGCAAATCAGAAAAGCTGAATCAATCCAATACGTTAATTGGAAATTCAATTTTTATTGAACCAGGAGCTAAAATTTCCTCGAGCATTCTCAATTCTAACGAGGGCCCAATATACATTGGAAAAAATGCTGAAATTATGGAAGGGTGTTTGATAAGAGGTCCTTTTGCTTTGATGGAAAATTCCATTTTAAAAATGGGTACAAAAGTGTATGGTCCAACAACATTTGGACCTTATAGTAAAGTTGGTGGAGAGATAAGTAATTCTGTTATTCAAGGGTTTTCAAATAAGGCACACGATGGTTATCTTGGAAATAGTGTTATTGGTGAATGGTGTAATTTGGGTGCAGATACCAATACTTCAAATCTTAAAAACAACTATGGCTCTGTAAAAACTTGGAGTTACAATTCTGATTCGATGTTAGATACCGGAACGCAGTATTGCGGGCTTACAATGGGAGATCATTCAAAATGTGGAATCAATACTATGTTCAATACAGGAACTGTTGTGGGAGTTTTTGCAAATGTTTTTGGAGGTGGTTTTCCTTCAAAGTTTATTCCTTCTTTCAGCTGGGGAGACGCAAATGGATATGTCGATTACGATATTGAGAAAGCATTAATACTTGCCGATTTGGTTATGAAAAGAAGGGATTTGAACCTTTCACAGGAAGATAAAAACTTACTCGAGACCATTTATACATTGACTGCCAAGTATAGAATTTCTTAATAAGAATTCTATTTATTTTCTTTTGGCACTTCTATTGATGAGTATAAATTAAAATTAACTCTAAAACCTATTGTTATTTCTGAAAACCAGGTGTTTAGCTTGTTTTGTTAGAAATAATTATTGGAATTAGATACCAATTTAATGTCAAATTGACAAAAAATTACAACGTATGAGTGACTTTTTTGCAGATTCAGACTGGTTAGATTTTTCGAATGTCGTTGATCAAGAAACTGAATTTATTCCTTTAATATCTCCTGAAGAAGAAGATCGAATGAACACTGAAAAGGTTCCTGAGAAATTACCTATTCTTCCATTGAGAAATAATGTTCTTTTTCCAGGTGTAGTTATGCCAATTACTGTTGGAAGAGACAAAAGCATTAAGCTAATACAAGATGCATACAAAGGAAATAAAATCATTGGAGTTGTCTCACAAAAAGATTCTAGCATTGAAGAACCAAAATACGATGATTTATACAGAGTTGGTACTGTGGCTCAAATCGTAAAACTACTTAAAATGCCAGATGGTAGCAGTACCGCTATTTTACAAGGTAAAAAAAGAATGAGTCTTCTTAAATTGATTCAGCCAGAGCCTTATCTAATTGCAAATGTTAATCCTTTTGATGAGAAAAGAGATACTAAGTTCAATAAAGAATCGGTTGCTCTTTTTGATTCATTAAAGGACATGGCGCTTAGCATCATAAAGCAATCGCCTAATATTCCAAGTGAAGCTTCCTTTGCAATTAAAAATATTGAAAGTCCTACATTTTTGGTCAATTTCATCTCATCGCACATGCAAGCTGATGTTGCTGATAAACAAAAAATGCTTGAAGAGCCAAATGTTTTAGATCGCGCCAATGCTTTGTTGAAACATCTTGACAAAGAATTGCAGTTATTGAAATTAAAAAACGACATTCAATCTAGGGTTCGTGTTGACATGGACCAACAGCAGAAAGAGTATTTTCTCCATCAGCAGATGAAAGAAATCCAAAATGAGCTGGGTGAAAATCCAGTTCAGCAAGAAATTAACGAACTAAAAGCAAAAGCAGCTACTAAAAAATGGATAGAAAAAGTCAATAAAACATTTTTGAAAGAAGTTGATAAATTAGAAAGAATGAATCCATCAGGGGCAGAGTATGGTGTGCAACTGAATTACTGTCAGCTTTTGTTGGATTTACCTTGGGGAGAATATTCAAAGGATAAATTTAATTTAAAAAGAGCTCAAAAAATTTTAGACCGTGACCACTTTGGTCTCGACAAGGTCAAAGACAGAATTATTGAATATTTAGCCGTTTTAAAACTCAAAGGAGATATGAAATCTCCTATTCTTTGTTTGTATGGACCCCCAGGAGTTGGGAAAACCTCTCTAGGAAAGTCTGTTGCAGAATCCATTGGAAGAGAATACATACGAATGTCCTTAGGTGGTTTGCACGACGAATCTGAGGTTAGAGGACACAGAAAAACTTATATAGGCGCAATGCCAGGGAAAATTATATCTAATATAAAGAAAGCTGGAAAGTCAAATCCAGTATTTGTGTTGGATGAAATTGATAAGGTCGGAAGATCTGGTCACGGTGACCCATCTTCTGCCTTGTTGGAAGTTTTAGATCCCGAGCAAAACGATTCTTTTCAGGACAATTTTGTTGATATTGAATACGACTTGTCTAAAGTTCTATTTATTGCTACAGCAAACGATCTTTCGACGATACAGCCCGCATTGAGAGATCGAATGGAGATTATCGAAATCAATGGATATACCATTGAAGAGAAACTTGAAATTGCGAAAAAGCACCTTATTCCAAAGTTACTTGGTGACCTTGGAATGGTTTCAAGCAAAATTAAATTTTCGAAAGCCGTAATTGAAAAAATTATTTCTTCGTACACAAACGAAAGTGGCGTTCGTGGATTGGAAAAATTAATTGCCAAATTAATTCGTAACAGAGCAAAACAAATTGCTTTTGGTGAAGATTTCAGTGCAACAATTTCTCTTTCAGATTTACCAACTGTTCTTGGCCCTGCTTTTGATAAAAATAAGTATAAAAACAACAATGTTCCAGGAGTTGTAACTGGTTTAGCATGGACTCGTACTGGCGGAGACATACTGTTCATTGAATCCTCCCTAACTAAGGGAAAAGGAAAACTAACACTAACGGGGAATTTAGGTGATGTGATGAAAGAATCTGCAATAATAGCATTAGAGTTTTTAAAATCTAATCATCAACTATTGGGAATGACACAAGAACAAATGGATTCATTTAATGTTCATGTTCACGTTCCTGAAGGTGCTACACCCAAAGATGGTCCATCTGCAGGTGTATCGATGTTAACTGCATTGGCCTCAATATTTTCTAAAAGAAAAGTGAAGAAATACCTAGCGATGACAGGAGAGATTACTCTTAGAGGAGATGTACTTCCTGTTGGTGGAATAAAAGAAAAAATCTTAGCTGCTAAACGAGCTGGTATTAAAGAAATAATTCTACCTATTTCAAATAAAAAAGATGTTGACGATATTAAACCTCACTACATTGATGGTTTAAAATTTCATTTTGTTACTGCAATGAAGGAAGTTCTCCAAGTATCTTTACTTAAAGGCTGAATTAAATTCCATTTTTAACATTTTTAGTATAATTCATTAACTGTTGTTAATAAGTCATTTTCATCTGTCTACCAGTTAGAGATGTAAATGCATATTTTTATCCTATACCCAACAGTTTTTTTGTGTCAAAAGATAAAGTTCAATATACCGAGGATAACATCAGATCATTAGACTGGAAAGAGCACATTAGAATGCGTCCAGGGATGTACATTGGGAAGCTAGGTGATGGATCAGCACCCGATGATGGTATCTACGTCCTTGTTAAAGAAGTTATGGACAATTCTATTGATGAGTTTGTCATGGGGAACGGTAAAAAGATTGAAATTAAAATTGAAGGCGAAGAGGTTGTGATTAGAGATTATGGAAGAGGTATTCCATTGGGAAAGGTGAAGGATGTTGTTTCGAAAATGAATACAGGTGGGAAATACGACTCCAAAGCGTTTAAAAAATCTGTTGGTTTAAATGGAGTAGGCACAAAGGCAGTGAATGCGCTTTCTACTTTTTTTAAAGTAGAGTCCATCAGAGATGGTAAACTCAAGGGTGTTGAATTCAAAAGAGGAGAAGTTATCGAAGATGCCAAGCTTTGTGATACAACTCTTTCAAACGGGACATATGTTAAATTTACCCCAGATAGTGAGGTGTTTAAAAAATTTAGTTTTAGACACAACTATCTTGAACAAATGTTTTGGAACTATTGTTATTTAAACAGAGGATTAACAATAGACTTCAACGGAACTAAGTTAATTTCCAAAAACGGATTAAAAGACTTGTTGGAAAATAACATGGATGGAGACCCTCTGTATCCAATCATTCACCTTGAAGGCGAAGACATCGAAGTTGCATTTACTCATGCAAGAGGTTACGGTGAAGATTACTCTTCTTTTGTGAATGGACAGCACACCACTCAGGGAGGAACCCATTTAAGTGCATTTAGAGAAGCAGTTGCAAGAGTAATTAAAGACTTTTTCAACAAATATGAGCCAGTTGACATTCGTCAGGGAATTGTAGCAGCTGTCAGTATAAAGGTCATTGAGCCTGTTTTTGAATCTCAAACTAAAACTAAGTTAGGGTCTTTAGAAATAGAGCCCAATGGAAAATCTGTTCGTGCATTTGTAATGGATTTTTTAAAAGAGAAATTAGATAATTTCCTTCATAGAAACCCAGATTTAGTACAAGGTCTCGAAAACAAAATAAAACAATCTGAAAAAGAAAGAAAAGAGCTTGCAGGCATACGAAAAATTGCTCGTGAAAGAGCAAAAAAATCAAGCCTTCATAATAAGAAATTAAGAGACTGCAAGATCCATTACAATGACATTAAGAACGATAGGAGAGCAGAAACCTCCATATTCATCACTGAAGGTGATTCTGCAAGTGGTTCAATTACTAAATGTAGGGATGTAAAAACTCAAGCTGTTTTCAGTTTAAGAGGAAAGCCTTTAAATTCTTTTGGACTAACTAAAAAAGTTGTATATGAAAATGAGGAATTCAACCTCATTCAAGCTGCACTAAACATTGAGGAGGATATGGAATCTTTAAGGTACAATAAGATTATAATTGCTACCGATGCAGATGTCGATGGAATGCACATTCGTTTGCTATTACTTACTTTTTTCCTTCGTTTTTTTCCTGATTTAGTTAAGAAAAAGCACGTTTACATACTGCAGACTCCTCTTTTTAGAGTTCGCAATAAAAAAGAAACAAGATACTGTTACTCTGAGGAGGAAAAGCAAAAAGCAATTAAAAAACTTGGTGCAAAACCTGAAATTACCCGATTTAAAGGGTTAGGAGAGATATCTCCTGACGAATTTAAATTTTTCATTGGAGAAGACATGAGACTAGAACCTGTTTTACTTACTAAGGAACATTCTATCGAAGAAATACTAACATTTTACATGGGTAAAAATACCCCAAATAGACAAGAGTTCATTATTGATAATCTTAAGGTCGAACAAGATTTTGTTGATGAGCAAGCAATAGAGCATTAATATGAGTGAAGAGGAGTTAGAGGAAAATAATTTGCCAAATGAAAATAATGATGAGGAAAGTCATGACTTTTTAAATCCTGACCAGATTATTTCTTTATCAGGAATGTATAAAGATTGGTTTCTGGACTATGCTTCATATGTCATTCTGGAAAGAGCTGTTCCTGCTCTTGAAGATGGTTTAAAGCCCGTTCAGAGAAGAATTTTACATTCTTTAAATGAGCTCGATGACGGTAGGTACAATAAAGTAGCTAATGTAATTGGAAATACGATGAAGTATCATCCTCATGGAGACGCTTCTATTGGAGATGCAATGGTCCAAATAGGACAGAAAGATTTACTCATTGACTGTCAAGGAAATTGGGGAAATACTTTAACTGGAGATGGTGCTGCTGCGCCTAGATACATTGAAGCTAGACTAACGAAGCTAGGAAAGCATATTTTATTCAATCCAAAAACAACTAAATGGCTTAGTTCTTATGATGGTAGAAACAAAGAACCACAACATTTGCCTGTTAAATTCCCCTTACTTCTAGCTCATGGTGGTGAAGGCATTGCAGTTGGGTTAGCATGTAAGTTTCTTCCTCACAACTTTATTGAAATAATTGACGGATGCGTCAATTACCTTAAAGGGAAAAAAGTGGAGTTACTTCCTGATTTTACAAATGGTGGAATGGCAGACTTCACTCAGTACAATGATGGATTGAAAGGGGGTAAAGTAAGAGTTAGAGCTACAATTAAAAAGCTTAACAATAAAACATTGATAATTGATCAAATCCCATATGGAACTACAACCGATCAATTGATTGAATCAATTGTGAAAGCTACTGAAAAAAGTAAAATTAAAGTCAAAAAAATTGAGGACAATACCTCAGCAGTTGCTGAAATACTAATTCATCTCCCTGCAGGCGTTTCCCCAGATAAAATGATAGATGCATTGTACGCATTTACCAACTGTGAAATGTCAATTTCTCCAAATTCATGTATAATTGAAAATAATACACCCATATTTCTTGGAGTGACTGAAATTTTAAAACGATCGACAGATAGAACTGTTGATTTACTAAAACAGGAGCTGGAAATTAAGCTAAAAGAGCTTGAAAATGCTTGGCACTGGTTATCACTTGAAAGAATTTTTATCGAAAATAAAATATATAGAGATATCGAGGAAGAGGAAACTTGGGAAGGTGTAATTAAAGCCATTGATAAAGGGTTAAAACCTCACATCAAGATTCTAAAACGAAAAGTTGTAGAAGATGACATTGTTCGGTTGACCGAAATAAAAATCAAACGAATTTCAAAATTTGATAGCTTCAAGGCGGATGAGAACATTGTTAAAATAGAGGCTCAAATCAAAGAAGTGAATGATCATTTAGATAATTTAATTGCCTATGCTATTGATTATTTTAAAGATTTGAAAAGTAAGTTTTCCGACGGAAAAGAAAGAAAAACAGAAATAAGGGTATTCGATAGTATTTCAGCCTCCAAAGTGATTGTTTCCAACAAAAAGTTGTATGTCAATAGGGTTGAAGGCTTCATTGGTTGGACGCTACGTAGAGACGAATTCATTTCAGAATGTTCTGATTTAGACGATATAGTATTGTTTTTTTCCACTGGAAAAATGATGGTTACAAAGGTTGCGGATAAAAAATTTGTCGGTAAAGGAATCATTCATGCTGCAGTCTGGAAAAAAGGAGATTTAAGAACCATTTATCATATGATCTATCAACATTCCAAGGGAGGACCTTCGTACATGAAGCGTTTTGCGGTTAATGCTGTTACAAGGGATAAGGAATATGATTTAACCAGTGGAGGTAAAGATTCTAAAATTCATTATTTCTCAGTTAATCCAAATGGTAGACGAGAAATCGTTTCAGTACGTTTAAGACCCAGACCTAAGCTAAAAAAATTAAAGTTTGACGTTGATTTTGGAGAGCTTATGATTAAGGGTAGGGCATCAAAAGGAAACTTGACTACAAAGAATTTTATTTCCAAAGTAGAATTGAAAGAAACAGGGGGTTCAACTCTTGCTGCCAGAGAAATTTGGTGGGATTCCGTAGTTCGTAGGTTAAATAATGATGCTAGAGGCTCATCTTTAGGGAAGTTCAAAGGTGATGACAAAATATTGACCATTTATAGCACTGGTCATTTCAAGCTTTCAGGCTTTGAGTTGTCTAATAAATTTGATGATGACTTAATTCACATCGAAAAATGGCATCCTTCTAGGCCTTTAGCTTGTGTATACTATAATGGAAAAAAAGACATATATTATGTAAAACGTTTTCTCATCGAGTCTACGACCAAAAAAGTATTGTTTATTCCTGACGATGATAAGAGTGAGTTAATTGTTGCTTCTACACAATATTTACCTAAAGTAAAAATTGAGTTCAACAAAAGATTAAAAGAAACCAAAGATTTACCGGATAAAACTGAAGAGCTTAATGCTCTTATTGATGTAAAAGGGTTGAAAGCTCAAGGGAATCAACTAACTAAACTGAAGGTTAAAACTATTTCTCTTCTTCCCACACTAGATGGAGAAGACTGGCCAATTGATAATACTCTAGAGAGTAACCCAATTCCAAAAGAAAATGAAGTGATAAGTAAAGAAGAGGTGCTAGGAAGTTTGAATGATGATAATAAAGTTGAAATAGAGCTTGATATTTCTACAAATGAAAATTCGGTTTCCTCACAAAAGAAAAGTTCAGATGGTCAAATAAATTTATTTTGATGGAAAATAAGCTCCTTTTAATTGCTTTTTCATTTGTTTTCCTCTTTAGTTCCAAAGCTCAAGATATTCTCCCAAACGATACGATATCAATTGAGGAAAATAGAAATTATTTTGGTTCTAATATATCACCTCTGCTAATGGGTGTTTCAGCAGGAAAAGAGAATTTCAATGTTAAAGTTAATATGTGCTACAAGAGGAATTTTAGGGATAAAAATCTTCGTTTTAGTTTCAATTACCTTACAGAAGGTAATGTTTCTGCCTATGATTATTTCGAACCTATTTCAACAACCGATTCAACCTTAGTAAATCGTTATTTCGATAATTCATACAACCACTATGATTTTCGATTTGGATTTGAGGAACTTAGAGGGTACAATGGAACAAGAGTTCATGTTGGTATTGATGCAATTCTTGGATATGGCACCAATCAATCTAATTATTTTGATCGTAAGTTTAACCGTTTAGACTCTGCCGGTAATTACACTTTAGACACGAATTCAAATGTTTCGAATTTGTTTCGGGGTAGACGTAAATCGAATTTTTTGTTAACTGGTATTGATGTATCCTTTGGAATTGATTGGATGTTAAATGAAAGGTTTACATTCACATTTCAGGTCACACCACAGTTTAACTATTATGTATTTTTGAATCAAAGAACTAAAGACACAAGGAACGAATACTCTTCTTCAAAAAGCTATGCAGATTTTAAGCTTGGGTATTTTGATTTAATGCTGTTCTACAGATTCTAAACGTGTTGTTTCATTTTTGGTGCTGCAGCTAATATTTCATCGTTTGCGCTATCAGCAAATTGGTCGAAATTCTTTACAAATTGCTCTGCTAAGTGATATGCTTTTGTATCGTATGCATTTTTGTCTTTCCAAGTGTTTTTTGGGTTAAGCACAACTGATGGTACATTTGGACAAACTACTGGCATCTCAAGTCCAAATATTTCATGTTTCTGGTATTCAACGGAATTAAGCTCGCCATTTAAAGCTGCTGTAATCATAGCTCTTGTATGCTTCAGACTCATTCTTTCTCCAGTCCCATAGGAACCGCCTGTCCATCCAGTGTTAATAAGCCAAACGTTAACGCTATTTTGTGTCATTTTCTCGCCTAGCATTTCAGCATATTTAGTTGGGTGAAGCGGCAAAAAAGGAGCGCCAAAACAAGCAGAGAAGGCAGTCACTGGTTCGGTAATTCCAGCTTCGGTTCCAGCAACTTTTGCTGTGTATCCCGAAATGAAATGAAACATTGCCTGTCCTTTATTGAGTTTTGAGATTGGAGGAAGTACTCCAAATGCATCAGCGGTTAAGAAAAATATATTTTTAGGGTTATTTCCTTTTGATCCTTTTGCTATGTTGTCAATGTGGGAAATAGGGTAGCTGACGCGAGTATTTTCAGTTTTAGTTTTATCTGTGAAATCAACGGTAGAGGTATTTTCATAAAAATTAATGTTTTCAAGAATTGCTCCAAATTTAATTGCTTCCCAAATTTGAGGTTCCTTTTCTTTAGACAGATCAATGCATTTTGCATAGCAGCCACCTTCGAAATTAAATATAGAATCTTCCGCCCAACCGTGCTCATCATCACCAATTAATTTTCTATTCGGATCTGCAGATAATGTTGTTTTTCCAGTTCCTGAAAGACCAAAAAATACAGCAGTATCCCCCTTTTCGCCAACATTAGCTGAGCAGTGCATAGAAAGAATATTTTTTTCGTGAGGAAGAATGAAGTTTAAAACTGAAAAAATCCCTTTTTTAATTTCACCTGTATACCCAGTCCCTCCAATAATAATTAATTTTTTAGTAAAATTAATTACTGCAAAATTGTGTTGACGAGTTCCGTCTGTTTTTGGATCGGCATAAAATCCAGGGGCATTAATGATGTGCCAATCTGGATTGAAATTTTCAAGTTCATCATTTTTTGGACTGATAAACATATTATCAGCAAAGTGATTTGACCATGGGTATTCGTTAACTACCCTTATATTTAGTTTAAATCTATCATCAGAACAAGCAAATGAATCTCTAACAAATACATCCTTGTTTTGAAGATATGAGGTCATTTTAGCATAAAGAGAATCAAATTTTTCAGAAGAGAACTTAATGTTAATATCTCCCCACCAAACTGCATTTTCAGTGTATTCATCGCATACAATAAATCTATCTTTGGGAGATCTTCCAGTGAATTCTCCAGTATCAATGGCAACTGCACCAGTGTCGGTTAGAACTCCCATACCGCGGATTACTGTTTCTTCAATAAGTTCAGCTGGGGTTAGGTTCCAATAGGCGTTGGATATATTTGAAAGACCTAATTGATTTAAATTTGCGGTTTTAGGTCTTAGACCATATTCATTCATCTATATTTGATTTGAATTAATGGCGTAAAAGTAAATAATATAGATGGTTCTATTAACAACATTTATTCTATTTATTCACATATTTTTTATGTTATTAAAAATTCTATTTTAACTAGCTTATAATTTAACATTAATAAATTTTTAATAAATGAATAATTCACATCTTTTTAGAAAAGAAGTTGTAGTTCCACCTTCCAATTTTAAAATCAACCACGATGACCAATTAATCCTTGTAGGATCTTGCTTTACATCTAATATTGCTTCTTTTTTTTCACAAGCGTGCTTTCAGTTTTATTCCCCTTTCGGAACACTGTACAACCCAGTAACAATTGCCAATAATTTTAAAAGAATTTTGAATCGCGAACCTTATACAGTTGCTGACCTTGTTCTGAATAATGAGCGTTATTACAGCTGGAACCATTCTAGTATTTATAGTGAAAATTCTGAGAAAGAAACCCTTTTATTAATCAATGATGAAATTTATAGGTTCAATGAAATAATTAAGAGTTCCTCAACGATTATAATCACCTTTGGAACCTCAATGGTTTATGAACACAAAGAGTATGGATTGGTAGGAAATTGCCATAAAATTCCCTCAAAAGAATTTACAAAAAAGATGCTTTCAATTGAAGAGATGCACAATACTTGGCGTGAACTAATTCAGCTATTGAATACAAAACAAATTATTTTTACAGTTAGTCCAGTAAGACACTGGTCTGACGGTGCAATTGAAAATACAAGAAGTAAAGCGTTTCTTCATCTGTTAATTTCTTCTCTTGAGTCAGAGTTTGAAAATACGTCTTATTTTCCTAGTTACGAGTTAATTATAGATGAGTTAAGAGACTATAGATTTTACAAAAAAGACATGCTTCATCCATCTCAAGAGGCAGTTGAATTTATATGGGAAAAATTTGCCGCTTGCTATTTTACTTCTTCAACAATTGGAGTTTTAAATGAAGTTAATGCAATTCGTAAATTGCTAGAGCACAAACCTTTCAATCCATCTTCAGATCAGCACCAAAAATTTTTACAAAAATGTTTAACAGATATTAATACTATTCAATCTAAGACTCCCCATTACAGTTGGAAAGAGGAATTGGAACAGATCAAAGCTCAAATAGAGAATTGATTGAAAAATTTTCCAATGATTGCAAAGTTAGATTTGCTTTTTTGGTCCAATTTGGAAGTGTTCCTTTTTCGGGGACAACAATTACCTTCATTCCAGCATTAATTGCTGCCTGCATTCCAAAGTTTGAATCTTCCAGAACAATACACTTGCTATTTTCCATTTTCAGCATTTTGGCTGTCGAGAGAAAAACATCAGGAGAAGGTTTTCCAAAGTGCTCATCTTCAGCAGAGTGAATTACATCAAATTTATCGTTAAGATTTAATTTTTCAACTACAGCATTGATAATTTTTTTTGACGAAGAAGAAGCTATCGCAATAGGTATCTTATTGATAATGAGTTCATCAACAGTTTCTTTTACGCCATCAAGCGGCTTCCCGTAGTCTCTAACTAATTCAATAACTTGGTTTTGGATGTTATTGACCACTTCACCGATTGAAGGATTTTCCCATTTGAATTTGTTGTGCCAATGTTCAACAACGGCATCAATTCTCATACCCATTGTTTGAATACACATTTCATCAGAAAACTCAAACCCCATGGAATTAAAAACAGAAATTTCAGCTTTCCTCCAAAGTGGTTCAGAGTCGATTATTAAGCCATCCATATCGAAAATGACGGCAACCTGATTTGACTTCAATTTCCTAAAAATGGATATCTGTAGTCGGTTGCTGGAACAAGTGCCTCTTTGATTGTTCTTGGAGAAACCCATCTTATAAGATTGAGGTAAGATCCTGCCTTGTCGTTTGTTCCAGACCCTCTGGCACCTCCGAAGGGTTGTTGACCAACAACAGCGCCTGTTGGCTTATCATTTATATAGAAATTTCCCGCTGCATTTTCTAATTTCTTCATAGCATGTACTATTGCATACCTATCTTGGGAATAGATTGCTCCCGTTAACGCATATTCCGATGTAGAATCTACAAGTTCAAGAGTGTTGTCAAAATCTGATTCATCGTAAACATATATCGTAATTACAGGTCCAAATATTTCTTCACACATTGTCCGGAAATGTGGATTCGTTGTTTTTACCACAGTAGGTTCAATAAAATATCCCTTCGATTTATTGTATCCACCTCCAGCTAGTATTTCGGCATCGTCTTGTTGCTTGATGAAATCGATGTAGTCAGCAATTCTGTCAAATGCTACTTCAGAAATTACGGCATTGATAAAATTTGATGGATCTTCAGTTGAGCCCATTTTGAAAGAGGAAACATCTTTAAGTACTTTATCAATGATTTTATCAGCACTATTTGAAGGAAGGTAAGCTCTTGAAGCTGCTGAACATTTCTGTCCTTGAAATTCAAAAGCACCTCTTGAAATTCCAGCTGCAACTTGCATAGGGTCACATGATGGGTGCGCTACAATAAAATCTTTACCTCCAGTCTCGCCAACAATCCTTGGGTAAGAGCGATACGTATTAATGTTATTTCCAATGGTTTTCCAAAGCTGTTTAAAAACACCTGTAGATCCTGTAAAATGAAGCCCAGCAAAATCTTTGTGATTGAAAACTACTTCTCCTGCTTCTGGTCCATCAGCAACAACCATATTAATGACCCCGTCAGGTATTCCTGCAGCTTTGAATAATTTCATGATAACATGGGCAGAATACATTTGGCTCTCAGCTGGTTTCCAAACCACAACATTTCCCATTAAAGCAGGAGCTGCACATAAATTTGCTGCAATTGCAGTGAAATTAAATGGGGTGATAGCAAATACAAATCCCTCCAGAGGTCTGTACTCTAGTCTGTTGATTATACCATCTGCAGAATCTGGCTGTTCGTCGTAAATTTGCTGTTGATAAGCGACATTGAATCTTAAAAAATCCACCAATTCACACGCTGCATCGATTTCAGCTTGAAAAACATTTTTGGATTGTCCTAACATTGTTGCTGCGTTCATCTCATCTCTGAACGGACCCGCTAACAAATCTGCTGCCTTTAAAAAAATGGTTGCTCTGTGCTCCCATGGCATATTGGACCAGTTGGCTTTTGCAGCTAATGCTGAATCAATTGCTTTTTGAACATGCTCTTTAGAACCCATGCTAAAATGACCAAGTGTGTGGTTGTGATCGTGAGGAGGAGAAATCTTAAGTTTCTTTTCTGTTTCAATTTCCTCAGCACCAATATATAAGGGGACGTGAATAGGTTTCTGAAAGTACATCTCTTTGTATTTGTTCAAAAGCGATTCTCTTTCACTTGAACCTGGAGCATATGAACGAACTGGTTCATTTGAAGGGTAGGGCATTGAATATATTCCTTTGGGCATTGGTTGGATTTTTAAATTTTAAACGAATTTATAATTAATGTTTAAATTTTATGGATGAGAATGAATTGTTTTTAGGCTATTTATAATTTTCTCTAAAATAAATCAATGAAAGATGAAAAAATTGCATAAGAAATTGAGTTCAATTCTTGGAAAGGGGATTTAGAACAAATTGATGATGTCTGTATGATGGGTATTCGCATTTAGTAATTACTTTTGTAAGCACACTTTTCTGAAGTTTATGTTGAACAATCAATTAGCTTATACCACACCATATCCGATGGGTATTGAAGTAGCTTCTGCTGATGGTATTTATCTGTTTGATTCCAATGGTTATAAGTATACAGATTTAATTTCTGGAATTGCAGTATCCAATTTAGGACACAATCACCCTAAAATAAAACAAGCAATTAAAGATCAGGTAGATAAGTACCTACACGTGATGGTGTATGGCGAGTACAAGCAATCCATTCAAAATAAGCTTGCTAAAAAGTTGTGCTCACTTTTACCCAAAGGTCTTGATGTTTTGTACCCTGTTAATTCTGGGACTGAAGCCATAGAAGCTGCGCTTAAGCTTGTAAAGAGAGTGACAGCCAGAAGAGAAATCATTTCTTTTAACGGCGCTTACCATGGTTCAACCCATGGGGCGTTAAGTGTTACTGGGAACGAACAAAAGAAGAGTGCATTTTATCCTTTGTTGCCAGAAGTTAGATTCATAGATTTCAATGCTAACGATCAGCTGAATATAATTTCCGCTAAAACTGCTGGAGTTATCATTGAACCCATCCAAGGAGATGCAGGGGTTAGAATACCCTCCAGTGAATTTTTAAAAGCATTACGAAGAAGATGTGATGAGGTAGGGGCCTTACTTATTTTCGATGAGATTCAATCCGGTTTTGGAAGAACAGGAAAGCTTTTCGCTTTTGAGCATTTTAATGTTGTCCCTGATGTACTAACTGTTGGAAAAGCATTTGGAGGTGGAATGCCAATAGGAGGATTTATTTCATCCAAAGAAAATATGAATAAGCTTACCTTTAATCCAAAGCTAGGTCACATCACCACATTTGGCGGACATCCAGTTTGCTGTGCTGCTGCATTGGCAAGCTTAGAGTTAATTTCAGATCCTGAGCTATTGGCTCAGGTTGAGTTTAAAGGTAGATTGTTTGAAGACTTACTTATTCATCCCAAAATAAAAGAGATTCGAAGGAAAGGGATGTTTTTTGCAATAGAGCTTGAAAATCCTGAAATTGTTCAGCAAGTGGTTCATGGTTGTAAAGAAAGGGGAGTGTTAACATTTTGGTTTTTATCGAATCCTCAAAGTTTTAGGATTGCACCGCCACTAATTATCTCAGAGCAAGAAATCAAATCTTCGTGTCAGGTAATTAACCAGATACTAGATTCCATTTGAAATGATTTAAATTTAACATAAATTTAAATATTATAATTATTTTATTTTCAATTAGTTATAACTTTAAATCTAAACAATTTATTCAATATAAAGATGGAAATATCTTTCAAAAGACCAAAAAAAAGCTGCTTAAATCAAGCAGCTTCTTTATCTAAAATATTATTGGAATTATACAAGCTCTGCAACCCCGAAGTGAAAGTTGCATTCAATCTCAGCATTTTCATCACTGTCTGAACCGTGTACTGCATTTCTTCCTTTAGATTCAGCATATTTTTTTCTGATTGTTCCATCAGCCGCTTCTTGAGGATCTGTTGCTCCAATTAAAGCTCTAAAATCTGCAACAGCATTCTCTTTCTCAAGAATTGCAGCTACAATAGCACCAGAAGTCATATATGACACCAATTCTCCATAAAAGGGTCTTTCCGCGTGAACTGCGTAAAACTCTTCAGCTTGGTTTTTGGAAAGATTGGTTAATTTCATTGCTTTGATGTTAAATCCTGCATCAGTTATCATTTGAATGATGTTTCCGATATTTCCAGCTTCAACTGCATCCGGCTTAATCATTGTGAAGGTTCTGTTTCCTGACATGGCTAATTATTTTTCGGCAAATTTAATAAAGTTATCCACATGTGCTACTTTTAGCTAGAGTGATCCGAAATTATTACCCAATCTTTCCCTTTTATTTGCCAAATGAGTGAGTAAATTCCGTTTACATCTTTAAAATTATTTTCTCGTTTTAATTCCCATCTCCCTAATACGAGGTATGTATTTGAATCAATTTTTTCAATAGAACGATTGGTGAAAGTAAGTTTACCCATGGAAGCTTTATCAGGGTAGGATTTGTTGTAATTAGCTAGTGTTTTTTTCCATCCATTTTGAATGCCGTTCTTACCTATGAAAGTGAGCGAATCAGATTGCCAGTAGCACTTCATAAAACCTTCAATATCTCCTTTATTCCAAGACATTTCTTGTTGTTTCATTTTTGAGCTTATTTGTGAAACTACTGGAGTTTCCTGAGCAGATAGCTGAATGATTACTAACAAAAGCATACATAGTGTGGTTCTAATTTTCATGATTTTTTGTTTTTTTCATTCCTAAAAACAATTGTATTTTCAAAGGAGTCGACAAGTATGTTTTCTCCATTTTTTATCTCTCCACTAATCAATTTTCTAGAAAGTGCGTTTAGTATTTCTTTTTGAATTACTCTTTTGATGGGTCGAGCACCAAATTGAGGCTCATATCCTTTTTCAGAGAGATACTCAATAGCGTAGTCTGTAGCAGTTATTGAAATGTCTTTTTCAACCAAAAGTTCAGCTACTTTTTCCAAATGGATTTTTACGATTTTCGAAATAGCATACTTATTTAGAGGATTGAACATTATGGTCTCGTCAATTCTGTTAAGGAATTCTGGTCGAACACTTTGCTTTAGTGTTTCAAAAACCATTGATTTTGTTTTTTGTAAAATAGCTGAATAATTTTTTGAGGTTAATCCCTCAAGATTTTCCTGTATGATACTTGCTCCAATGTTTGAGGTCATGATGATAATGGTGTTTTTGAAATTCACCACTCTTCCCTTATTATCTGTTAGTCTTCCATCGTCTAGAACCTGTAATAAAACATTGAAAACATCTGGGTGTGCTTTTTCAATTTCATCTAGCAAAACAATAGCATAAGGTCTTCTACGTACTGCTTCGGTCAGCTGTCCACCCTCCTCGTATCCTACATATCCAGGAGGAGCTCCCACTAATCTAGACACTGTATGTTTCTCTTGATATTCGCTCATATCAATTCGTATCATAGCTTGCTCATCATCAAAAAGGGCTTCACTCAGAGCTCTTGCTAGCTCTGTTTTACCAACACCAGTAGTTCCGAGAAAGATAAATGATCCTATTGGACGATTGATATCTTGAAGACCAGATCGACTTCTTAGTACTGCATCTGCTACCGCTTGAATTGCCTCAGATTGACCAATAACTCTTTTACCCAACTCTCTATCCAAACGTAAAAGTTTTGCTTTCTCACCCTCTAACATTTTATTTACTGGGATTCCAGTCCATTTTGAAACTACATCGGCAATTTCTTCGGAATCAACATCTTCTTTAATCATTTTTGATTCACTTTGTGCAGAAATTAAATTGGTTTTCTCATCGATTATTAGTTGCTCAAGCTCTTTGAGTTTTCCATACCTAATTTCAGCGACTCTACCAAAATCTCCATTTCTTTCTGCTTGATCAGCTTCAATTTTCAATTGTTCGATTTCTTTTTTTGCAGATTGAATTTTTTCTACAATTTCTTTTTCGTTTTCCCATTTGGTTTTAAGCTCGTTTCTTTTTTCAGAAAGTTCTGCTAACTCCAATTTAAGTGCATCTATCTTTTTTTTATCGTTTTCTCTTTTAATGGCCTCTTTTTCAATCTCTAACTGCATTATTTTTCTTTCTAACTCATCCAGCTCTTCAGGTTTACTGTTAATTTCCATTCTAAGTTTTGAGGCCGCCTCGTCCATTAAGTCAATGGCCTTGTCCGGAAGAAATCTGTTGGTAATGTATCTTGTAGAAAGTTCAACTGCAGATATAATTGCTTCATCTTTAATTTGAACTTTATGGTGATTCTCGTATTTTTCTTTGATTCCTCTTAGTATACTAACTGCATCTTCGAAATCTGGTTCATCAACAACAACCTGCTGAAATCTGCGTTCAAGAGCCTTATCTTTTTCAAAATATTTTTGGTATTCATCAAGAGTAGTAGCGCCAATTGCTCTTAATTCTCCTCTAGCTAGGGCAGGTTTAAGTATGTTTGCAGCGTCCATTGCTCCTTGACCACCACCTGCACCTACTAGTGTATGAATTTCATCAATAAACAATACAATTTCTCCATTTTCATTGACCACTTCTTTAATTACCGCTTTAAGCCGTTCTTCAAACTCACCTTTATACTTCGCGCCTGCAATTAGGGCACCCATATCAAGAGAAAATATAATTTTAGATTTTAAATTTTCAGGAACATCCCCTGCAATTATTCTGTGTGCTATTCCTTCTGCAATTGCAGTTTTTCCAACGCCAGGCTCACCAATTAAAATGGGATTATTTTTTGTTCTTCGTGTTAGAATTTGTAAAACTCTTCTAATTTCTTCGTCTCTTCCAATAACAGGATCTAATTTACCATCTTTCGCAAGTTGATTTAAATTTCTCGCAAATTTGTTGAGAGAATTGAAATTATCTTCATGAGAAGATGAACTCACTTTTTCTCCTTTTCTAAGTTCATTAATTACTTCGATAAGCTCTTTTTTTGAAAGTCCATTATCTTTCAAGAGCTGAGAAATGGAATCATTAGATTTTAACATTCCTAATAGTAAATGTTCCAATGAGATGTAATCATCTTTTAATTTAGATGCTTCAACCAGTGCTTCGTTTAGTGTTTTTTGGAGATTTCTGCTCATTTGAACATCTCCACCGCTAACTTTTGGGTATGATTTAACTATACTATTTACTGTCTCTTTAAAAACAGTCATGTTAATGCTAAATTTTTTGAGTAAATGAGGAACAATATTTTTATCGATTTCTAAAATGGCATTAAGTAAATGACCATTTTCAATCATTTGATGGCCTTGAATTACAGCACCATTTTGTGCATTACTTATTGCTTTTTGAGCTTTGTGAGTGAATTGATTAAAGTCCATAGTAGTAGATTTATGTAAATCAATCATCAATTTTTAGTCCGAAGACTTTAAAAAGTCATTTTTACAGAAAATTCGAAGAAAACAACAGCAATTGAGGACAATTTGTCCTGAAAGTTGGATTAAATGAAGCGTTTTATGCTATTTAAATGATGAGAATTTATTCCTTTTTCAGTGTAAATACCGTCATTTTTTAAAGAATCGATTCTTACTTTTCCTGAAGAATGTATGATTTTATCATCATCTAATATAATTCCAACATGGTTGATAACACCCTTATTATTATGAAAAAATGCTAAATCTCCTTTTTGAGAGCACTCGAAATCTACAGAGAATCCTTCCTTTGCCTGATCGCATGCATCTCTTGGAAGTGAAATTCCACACAATCGAAATATCAACTGAGAAAATCCAGAACAATCGATGCCGAAGTTACTACGTCCTCCCCATAAATAAGGTGTGTTTAGTAAACTTAATGCGTACTTTTCTAGGTCATTAAAATCTTTACTTGCAATAGAAACATTAGTTGTGAACCTTGTTGCTCTAATTTTTAAGTTTTTTTTATGATAGTAGGGTAGGATACTTCCTATTGGAATTCCAAAAGATTCATTAGTATTGAGGTCTAGGACTTCTGCATTTTTTGATGCGTTGATTGGAAATTCATTTACCGATAGATTGTCGTAATCTTCATATGTGATTTCTTTATACTGTTTAGAACAAATCCATCCCTTATAATTATCATGAAATGTAGTGATTTCAATCCATTTTTCTTTGAACTGATTGATTTTAAAATGTTCACCAAATACAACAAATGATACGATTTCAGACCGATCATTTGGTTCGCTTCTAAGAGGAACATTTCCTAAGTTACAAATTCCAAATTCCATCTTATATTAATCTAAATGCTTCATTAAATATTGGTATAAATTAAGCATTGCAGAAATATCATTTTTGAATACTTTTTCATCTGGAGAATGAACGTAATCTTCGGGAGCTCCAATAAAACACCAGTCAAAGGGATAAGGACATTTCTGAAGTTGATTTCCATCGCTTCCACCAGAAGATTCAACCTCAAGCTGAAAGGCTATTCCAGATTTTTTAGCAAGTTCAATTATGTTGTCAACATAAGATCTTCTGGGTATGCCAGAATCTCTTCTAGAAATCACAACTCCACATCCGTGCTTTACCCCCTCAGTAACCCAGGTAATATCAGAAATGAGTGCCTTTTGAACGCCCCATTTTTCGTAAATGTATTTTCCAAGATAACCGACAGATCCTCCACCAACTTCCTCCCAACAAGAAAAACAGATTACTCCGTTTTCAAGTGTTTTAGCAAGCTCGAGAGCATTCCACACCCCAAGTCGATTGTCCATATAGCAGCACTGAACATAATCTTTTGTTTCTCTCCAATTGGGCTTAAATACAAGTTCTGTTCCTCGATCAATTTCTCGATCGAATACGTACTCTATTCTTTTATTATCATTTTCATCTTCAATTATCAACATTCCTGCTTCGATGTACCCTTTCGAATCCATGCCAATAAGTTCATAGCTATCGTCAACTTTTGGTCCTCCAATTTTGATGATTTCTTTGTTGTATTTCACTGTGAATCCTATGGAGTCCATATGGGAAAAGACGGCTACTTTTGGATTCCCAAATTTTAAAATGATGCAATCTTGAATTTCATCCCCAGAAATCACTTCAGGTTTACATTTAAAAGATGTCTTATTTTCTTTTAAGTAATTAAGGATGAATTGCTTCATTTTAATTTCATTTCCAGAAGGGGAATGAATGGTACAAAGCTGCTTTAATAGTTCCATTTTTCAAAAATAGTTGAATTAAAAGTTTTAGATTTAAAAAAAAATAAATTTTGAAATAAATATCTATATTTGCCACCTATTATGGTGGATGTAGCTCAGCTGGTTAGAGCATCGGTTTGTGGTACCGAGGGTCGCGGGTTCGAATCCCGTCTTCCACCCTCCAAGCCTGATTTTTCAGGCTTTTTTTTTAAATGTTTCGAAGTAAGAAAATATCTAGTAAGTTCAATTGGATTGACATTCAATCTATTGATGCGCTTACAATTGCAGTCGAATCTTCTGAAAGTTCTGCAGTATTGCTTTTCAAACATTCAACTAGGTGTTCGATAAGCACTCTTGCTAAATCTAGAATTGAAACGCATTGGAACAATCATCTTCAGCTCAAGCCGTATTTAATCGATGTGTTAAGAAACAGAGATGTTTCCAATCAAATTGCCGATTACTTTAATGTAAGGCATGAATCTCCACAAGCATTGGTTATTATTTCAATGAAGTGTAAAGGAAGTTTTTCTCATAATAGCATAGAAATGCAAAAGATTGAAGCTATTGTTGGTAGTTGATTATCTACTTTCTAAAGAGGTATAGTTTCGTTCTTTTTCACCAGTGTAAACTTGTCTTGGCCTACCAATTGGTTGACCGTCTTCCATCATCTCTTTCCATTGAGCAATCCAACCAGGAAGTCGACCAAGTGCAAACATTACAGTAAACATTTCTGTTGGAATGCCTAAAGCTCTATAAATTATACCGGAGTAAAAGTCTACATTTGGGTAAAGACCTCTATCAATAAAATAATGGTCATTTAATGCCACTTCCTCAAGTTGTTTTGCTATTTCGAGCACTGGATCAACAACTCCTAGTTTGTTGAGTACATCGTCAGCTGCTTTCTTGATAATTTTTGCTCTTGGATCAAAGTTTTTATACACCCTATGACCAAAACCCATAAGACGAAATGGATCATTTTTGTCCTTCGCCTTTTGAATCCATTTTTCTAATCCACCTCCATCATTTTTGATGTTCTCCAACATTTCAATTACAGCCTGATTGGCTCCCCCGTGCAATGGGCCCCAGAGGGCTGAAACACCTGCAGAAATTGAGGCATATAAATTTGCCTGAGAAGAACCAACAATTCGAACAGTAGATGCAGAGCAATTTTGCTCATGATCGGCATGTAGAATTAATAATTTATTGAGGGCACTAACAATAACAGGATCTGCATAATATTTTTCAGAGGGATTAGCAAACATCATATATAAAAAGTTCTCGCAATACTCAAACTTATTTTGAGGATACATCAGAGGATGACGAATTGAATTTTTATATGCCCAAGCTGAAAGGGTTGGTATTTTAGCGATTAGTCTGTGTATGGTTAGTTCAATTGCTTCAGACGGTCTAGAGGGATTTTGAGATTCTGGGTAGAACGTTGAAAGCGTACAAAGAGAAGCAGCTAAAATACCCATAGGATGAGATTTTGCTGGATAAGCATCAATGAATTGTCTCATGTCCTCATGAACAAGTGTGTGATTAGTTATATTCTCTTTGAAAGAAGCATAAACTTCTTTACTTGGAAGGTCACCATAAATAAGAAGGTAAGCTACTTCAAGAAAATCAGATTGGTCAGCGAGTTGCTCAATTGGATAACCTCTATATCTTAGAATACCTTTTTCACCATCAAGAAAAGTTATTGCACTTTTAGTAGAGCCGGTATTTTTGAAACCAGTATCAATGGTAATGTAGCCGGTTTGTGCTCTAAGCTTTGAAATGTCTATTGCTTTTTCATTTTCAGAACCAGTAACAATTGGACATTCGTACGTTTCCCCCCCCAGAATAATGTTTGCAGTCTCGCTCATTTTTTACAAAATATTTTTTTGGAATTAATCTTCGTAAAGATAACAACTTTACAGAGAGGTCAAAAAATTTAAACTCAATTTATTGTAGAATTAGTTGTAAAAAAATCAAAAGATTTAATGAAAATAATTGGTTCACTATTTTACAGATACTGAACGGATTACTTGATAGTTTTTTACTATGAATAGCAAATGATTATTAATCAAAACTTACATTCAAAATTCTTCAATTTGATAAATGATAATTTTCTATTGATTCAATATTAATTTGATTCAAAAATTATTTTTTTTGGATGGATTTATTCCAAGATTCATTTAAGTAGTTGCTGTAAAATTTATATTGGTCACTAGCAAAAAACAATAGAATTCCCAACAATTTTTCAGCATCTTTAAATCCTTTATAAATCATTAATCTGGTCAGATTTTCATCTAAAATAACGTAACTTGGATAGGATAATTTACCATCTAAGATAGAGTGAGTAAACCAATGTGATTTTCCTCTTGACCGATCGTTAAGTTTTACATAGTAAGGATCAGAGTTCACGAACTGATGTCCATTGAATACAATAGTATCTTTAGTTTCAGCATCGAATTTCACACAATAGTATTTGGCATTCATGTAATTTACAATTGTAGGGTCGCTAAAAGTAGAGCCATCCATCCGTTTGCACCAACCACACCAAGAAGTATACAAGTCAATGAAAACCTTCTTTTTAGAAGAGTCATTTGCTCGTTGCTCAATCATTTGATCCCAAGAAATCCAGTTGATTTTTTCTTGCCCATGAATAGTGAAAACAAGCAAATAAAATAATATGAAATATAACACCTTCATTTTAGAGATTTTCGAACAAATAATTGGTCATCATATCATACAAATGCCATCTTGTATTTCCTCCGTATATGCCATGATTTTTATTTGGATAAGCAAAAAAATCAAATTGTTTATTTGCTTTAACCAAAGCATTTACCATTTCAACAGCATTTTGGTAATGTACATTGTCATCTGCAGTTCCATGGATGAGTAAATAATTCCCCTTGAGCTTTTCCACATGATTTATTGGAGAGTTTACATCGTAATTTTCTCCATTTTCCTTAGGTGTTCTCATGAACCTTTCTGTATAAATATTGTCGTAAAATCGCCAGTTAGAAACAGGAGCTACAGCAATAGCTGTTTTAAAAATATCAGCTCCTTTTGTAATACATAAAGAAGACATGTAGCCTCCATAGCTCCAACCAAAAATTCCAATTCGTTCGCTGTCAATGTAATTAAGGCTTCCTAAGTATTTAGCTGCAGCTATTTGGTCTTCCGTTTCGTATTTGCCAAGTTGCAGGTAAGTTGAGTGTTTAAAATCTCTTCCCCTGTAGCCAGTTCCTCTTGCATCAACTGAAACAACGATGTAACCATTTTGAGCAAGCATTTGCCACCAAAAATAATTCATCCATTCCCAAGAATCATTTACAGTATTGATTCCTGGCCCACCGTATACAAACATCAATAACGGATATTTTTTATTTTTTTTGAAATTGGTTGGTTTTATCATCCATGCATTAAGGTCTTGGTTTTCGTTATTTTTAATGGTGAAAAATTCTTTTTTGGAAAGGTCAAAATTGCTCATTCTTGACTTTAAAGCATTATTGTCTATTAAGACTTTAATTAGCTCTCCTGACTTTTTGTGAAGTGTGATATAATGAGGAGTATTGGCTGTGGTATTGTAATGAATAAAATAATCGTATGTGGAACTAAATTCTGCTTCATTTGTGCCGCTTTCTGGACTCAATTTTTTGAGTTCGTTATTTGTTAAGTCTAAGCAATAAACTTCTCTTTTAGTTGGGTGATCTTTAGCCGCCTGGAAATAAATAAGATTACTTTTTTTATCGTAACCATACACATTAGTTACCTCCCATTTTCCATTTGTAAGTTGAGTTTCTTTTCCCGAGTTCATGAGATATATGTGGTTGTACCCGTTTTTTTCAGATGTCCAGATATATTTCGAATCTCCATCAAGAAAATTTAAATTGTCATGAACATCTATGTATGTTTTTGAGTTTTCCTTATAAATAACTTCGGTTTTTACGCCATGACTGTTAGGACGGTCTGCAGAAAACCTTCCTTTTAATAGTTCAATTTGATTTTGAAGTCGATTCATTTTTAGAACTGATAGAACGTCTGGGTCCTTTGTCCATTTAATCCGAGGAATGTAAATGTCTGGGTTGGAACCAATATCAAATGCAGTAGTTCGTTCTTGCTGAAGTTCGTACACGAAAATTGAAACAATTGAGTTATCTTCTCCCGCTTTTGGATATTTAAATTTGTAGTGATCAGGGTACAAGTTTCCATACATCTCCATCTGAAATTCTTTAACGTCTCCTTCAAAAAATGAGTAGTAAGCTAGTTTTGATCCATCCGAAGACCATTCAAATCCTTTGTGAAAACTGAATTCCTCTTCATACACCCAGTCTGTTGCTCCATTAATGGTTTCATTGATTTTACCATTGGCAGTGATTTGAATTTCGCTGGAATCCATTAATGAGCTAATGAAGATATTATTGTCTCTTACAAAGGCAATTTTATCTCCTGATGGGGAAAATTCTGCAAGTCGCTGTTTTCCTAAAGAAAAATCTGTCAATGGGTGAAGTTTAGAAGCTGTAATGTCATAAACATAAAAATTTGATTTAGAAGAATGTCTGTAAATCGATTCAGTTTCGGATGAGATCAATAGTTTAGATTCATCGTGATTGAATTGATAGTTGCTAAAATTTATTCCATTAATATCTTTAGATGATAATATGCACTCAATTTTGGAATAATCGGAGTATGCATATTTATTTAGTTCAGTGTTTCCAGTTTTGTAATCAACATCAAGAGAGGTAAAATGTTGTCCATCTTTAAGTGAATTGACAGCGTTGATTTGTTCTGGATAGAATGTTCCGCTGTACCATATGATTTGATTGTTGATTGATTTTTGAGAAAAAGAAATAAAGCAAATTAGAACAGCAATGGTGGAGGTTAAATTTTTCATACACAAATTTTGAGTTTCGAATGTACCCAAAACAAATTTTAGACCAAAATATAATCAATTCCTTTTTAGTCCTTAAGAGCTATTATTGCATCGTAAATGTGTTTATTCATATTTACACTTGAGTCGATAATTTCAACGATTATGCCCTTTTTATTGATGACAAATGTTATTCTTCCTGGAACTAATCCAAATAAATCACTAGGTAGCCCTAATTCTTTTCTTACTTTTTGTTTTTTATCCGAAAGTAGTGTAAAGGGAAGCTTATGATTTTTAATAAATGACAGGTGACTTTTTGGAGAGTCGCTACTAATACCAACAACTTTACATTGTAAATCTCTAAATACATTGAATTCGTCTCTGAATTTACATGCTTGCATTGTACATCCAAATGTTTCATTTTTAGGATAGAAATAAACAACAAGGTTTTCTTTCCCTAAAACGTTGGCAAGGTTGAATGGATTGGTGTTTTGATCGTTTAGTGTAAAGGATGGGAAATGATCTCCTTTTTTTAATTTCAATTAGTGAGTCTTGTATTAATAGTGCGTTATCACAGCACTTTTTGAATTAATAATAATTGATGGTAAGTTTTGTTTGTTAAAAATAATTGATTGGGCAAACTTATCATTTGAAGCAAAAAAACGATCCGAATCGTAAGAATATGCAATTAAGTCAGCATTTATTTTTTTGGAATACTCAGAGATGGAATCAAAATATTCTGTTTCTCCATCAACCAAATTAAGCTTGCATTTAACGTTCATTTTTTCGAGTCGTTTAGCTAATCCCATCAAATTCGCTTTTATTTTTTTAACCTTACCAATCTCTGATTCCTTTTGTCCAATGATGTGAATGGTTGAATCAAACATTTTGGCAATGTTTCCAGCAAGCGAAACAATCTGAAGACTCTCCAAAGTGGTATGAATTGGGAACAAAATATTTTCTATATTTTTGATTTCACTATTGTCCTGAACTATCATAAAAGGTACACTTGTACTAATTATGACTTTCATTGCAAAACTACCAAACACCTTTTGCATTCCTTTGGACCCATGGGTTCCCATTATGATTGCGATTGCATCGTTTTGCTCGGCAAATTTACCAATATCTGTAAAAATACTGCCATGAATGCTTTTGCAAGAAATGTCAGAATGAGGAAAGTTTCCAGCGATGGAAGCAAGTTTTTTTTCGGTTGTAAGGATCTCATCTTCTTTGGCAACGATATGAATTAGTTCAATTTTTGCGTCAACTTGTTTGGCTAGTTTAATTGCATAATCTAGAGCATTATCAGCTGTGTAGGTAAAGTCATGTGGGACAACAAAAGTTCTTTTAGACATCTTGAATTATTTTGGCTGCAATATTAAATATACGAAAAATTAAAACGAAATAAAAGAGGGTATTATTGCAAAAAAACTAAAATAATGGACAATGAATTACTCTATATTTATCCGACTTTGCAATTTCTTTTTTAGGAAGATCAAATGTAATGGAAAGCTCATGAGATCCTGCTGAGGATCCAATTAGATTGGATAAATTCAAATCGTATGAATAGCCAATTCTCATTTTTGTAGTTTCTATTCCTGCCATAATCACAAGAGCATCTTGAAGCTTAAATACATCACTTGTAGGATTTAAAAAGTTAGTGTGTCTATACCAAAGTCCAACACCAACGATTCCATCTACAAAGTATGCTCCAAAATTAAATTGCTTAAAGTTGCTTTGTAAATCAAAAAGAAGGTTTGGTGAGATGTATAAAGGTTTATTGAATAATCCATTTTTTAGAACAGTAATTTGTTTTCCAGCGTGAAGGGTGTATCGAACAGGTAGCTTATTGTTTTGACTTCCATTTACAATAAAGGCCTCTTGGGGTCTATTAATATGATGAACTGCAACTCCTGCAAACGAATTGGGTAAAAAAGTAGCATATTCTGATGAAAAAAATAAAAAACCTGCTCCGGCATCAAAGTAACTAGAAGTAGGGTTGTTAATGGTTTGATTCGTGGAGTAAACAAAGCCTCTAATTTCGTCAATTTGATCACCAAATTGGGCTAAGCTGGTATTAAAACTTTTTTGCTGAAAGGCACCCTTTAAACTAAATGAAGATGACCATCCTTTCGATATCTGTAAATGATAGGCATAGCTGATACTTAAAAGATTGGTGTTTAGTACTCCATTTGCGGTTTTATCATGCAAAAACTGAAAACCAAGACCCCCATGAATTTTTTCAATAAAATCATCGTACTCAAGATTGTAAGTGACGTATGCATTTTTTATTTCAGGCCATTGATTTCTATATCCAGAATGGAATCTTGGGCTTAAATCTTTCCCTGCAAGTGCAGGGTTGAGATGCAATGAGTTTGCATAGAATTGAGTGAATTGTGGATCTTGAGAAAAAGCGATTGTAGACGCAAAAAGACAGAGAATAACAACAACTTTTTTAAAATATGTCATTACTTAAAATTTGCAAGAACGTCCATTAATAATTCTTTTTTTCGTACAGAAACGTCAACGTGAGAATCGTTACTTAAAACAACATATCCACCTTTTCCTTTAATGTATTTTTTAATGTGACTAAGATTTACCATATTGGATTTATGAACTCTAAAAAAATTACATTCGCTGAGTAATTCTTCAAATTCTCTAAGCGACTTAGATACAGTAATTTTTTGACCATTAGTAAGATAGAAATTACAATAAGCTCTGTCAGCTTCGCACCTTAAAATTTCATTAATTTCATAAAACTCTATTCCTTCAAGAGATGGGAGTGCTATTTTTTTGAATTCGAAACCCTCGTTTTTTTGGTTGTCTTTTAAAATATCAAATCGCTGATCAACAGCTTTATTGGATGAATTTGAAATGCTATTTATTGCTTTTTCAACAGCAATTTTTAGCTCATTTACATTAATGGGCTTTAATAAGTAATCAAGAGCAGCAAATTTTATAGCTTTTATTGCATAATCTGCATGTGCCGTAGTAAAAATCAATTGGAATGAAGGGTTGTCAAATTTTTCTAAAAGAGTAAATCCGTTTCCTCCTGGCATTTCAATATCTAAAAAAATAATTTGGGGGTTATGTTTGTCGATAAATTCTTTAGCAGATTGAACATTTTCAGCTTGACCTATAACCTCTACACCATAACAAAATTGTTCAATTAATTTAGCTAGGGTTTCTCTGTTTTTATGTTCATCGTCAACAATAAGGGCGGTTACGTCTTTCATCTTTAAATTATTTATTTAAAGATAACAGAATAAACATTATCGAATAAGAACAACAGAACCTTTTTTTACAACTATGTTTTCTCCTGTCACGTTCACAGCTTTAACTTGGTAAACATAGGTGCCAAGTGGTGCAGCCGATCCTCTGTAATCTCCATTCCAAGAGTCGTTTAGATCATTTGCCTGAAAAACGAGTTGTCCCCATCTGTTGTAAATCTCTAACGAATAATTTTCAACACCCTGTCCTTTAAAAGCGAAATAATCATTAATGCCATCTCCATCAGGTGAAAAAACATTAGGAGCATAAAGAGTTAATGGCTTATCTACGGCAATTGTATTGGAAACACTAGTTATTGCTTCATTTTCATTTTGAACAGCAACTATTCGGTACACGTCCAAATTTTCGTTGTATTCATTTTGATTGGTCTGTCCAAAAAAGGAAGATACTAAAACGATTAGGAGGGTAGATAGTATGATGTTTTTTGCTTTCATAATTAAATAATTACTCAAATTTACTTTGAGCGAATGATTTAAATGAAAGCGCTCTTCCTAACGTGGAATTTCACTTTTCTAACGTTTTAATTTAGGAATTAAGGGTCGATTAACGTATTATTTACATCTGGATTGACGACTTTTAGGACTTCCCATTGACCATACTCGTTCAGCTTTTGTATTTCGTATCGATTGACACCTTTGGACCAATTTTCATAAGAAGACCATCTTAATATTGTTTGAAACTCGTTTGGTTTTTCATATCCTAATAGAACAGAGCTACTAATGTTCGAAGCTTTTGATGGCACATTACATTTATTTATTGAAACAACATAATAGGTATAGTTTTCATTGAAAACATCAACATCAGGATCAATGTAATTATCGATAGAAATATCAAAAGTTCCTAAATATTCATAACTTGTTTGGTCTACAGACTTAAATAGAACATATTCTTTTACTTCATTAACTGCATTTTGTTTTGGGGCCCATTCAGTGTAAACATCTTGATCATTAATAACTGTAGAACGTATTATTTCTGGAGCTGGAAGAGGAGTTGTATCATAAACAATTAATGATTCACTCAAGTTTGATCTGGTTTTACATCCATATTGGTTTATGACTTCGACTGAAAAATTATACCCACCAAGTTCAAGAACAAAAGATGGATTAGGGGATTGGGAGAAAAGTGAATCATCGATAAACCATTGAAATGATTCGTCATTAATATTGTTTGAGTTGTTCAATACTTCAATAGTGGAACCGATGCAATGAGTTGGATTTTTAAATTCAAAATCTAACTCAGGATTGGGGTTTATAATTACATAAGTACTATCTGTATCATTACATAAACCTAAGGTTTGATAGGTAACTGTATATATTCCGGCTGTTAGGGCGTTAGTTTTAAAATTACCAACACTCAAATTTTCAATGCCAATTCCATTCCAAATTCCTCCAGGATTTAAAGCATGAAGAAAGAGCTGTTGATTTGATTCACATATTGGAGCTGGCTGTAAAACCGTTGCTTCCAAAAATTCGGTAATTTCAATCTCTAGGGTATCAGAAGACGGACAATCTCCTTCAATTGAATAAATATAGTTGTGATATCCAATGTTAAGGTCAGAAACTAAAATTTCTCCTGAGATACTGTGTATTGAATTACCCACCCAAATTCCATTTGGATAATTAGCAGACAAATTTACAGTTGGTATATTGCTACAAATTAGACCTGGATCAGCAATAGCAACATTAGGCTGGTTGAGAATAGAAAGTTGAATGCTGTCTGAATTACTACATTGACCATTAATTGTGTAGGTTATTGTATAATTTCCTTGGCTCATTCCATTCGTATTAATTGATCCAGTCAAAGGATTAACATTTATACCACTCCAAATACCACCTTGTTGTTGAGCCAAAAGAGAAGGTCCTGGTTCACCTTCGCAAAGAGATATATTTGAGGAAAGAATTGTAGCATCTGGAACTTGTAGAACCGGAATAGTAATGGTGTCACTAGAGGGGCAGTACCCATTTGAAACGGCAACAACTGAAATAGTAGAACCAGTAAAGTCTCTTGGGTCAAAAAAGCCGTTCGAAGAAGTTCCATTGATGTACCAAGAAATAGTGCTATTGAATGAATTTGATGTTTGCAATTGAATTACACCTTCGTTTTCACAAAGTAGGCCTGGATCTATTATACTTACTGAAGGATTAAAATGCCCAATAACATTAATACTACTTGTATCACTACACATTTGATTTGATGCTACAAGTTGAATGGGTTGACTTCCAATATGAAAAACGTTGAAAGTTGGGTTTTGCACTGAGCTAGACTGATTTCCATAGGACCAATTAAAGCTTGAGGCAATGGTGCTATTGTTGGTAATGGTAAGACTTGAAGGAATACAAAAATGTTGAGTCCCTAAAGAAAAATTTGCATTTGGAGTTGAAATTACTTCAACAGGTGTGGGATATTGAAAATAAGAAACACAACCTTGATTATCATATGCTGTAAGAGTTACAGAATAAGAACCAGGTGAACTGTAGGTGTAATTAGGGTTTGACACAGTTGAAGTATCTCCATTACCGAAATTCCATAAATAGGAAGATGCACTTGATGTATTATTTGTAATTTGAATGTTTAGAGAATCACAATCGACAAAATTATTTATTGAAAAGTCAATTATTGGACCTGGAACAATTATTGGATTTGAACTAACTAACGTATCGCTACATCCTATGTTATTGCTTGCAATTAAAGTAATTACATAATTACCGGCGGCAGTATATACATGAGAAGGAGTCTGCATAATTGAAGATGATCCATCTCCAAAATCCCAGAGATACTGAGTTGCACCTGTTGAAAGATTATTGAACTGTGAAATAATTGGTGGGCAGCTAGATGGCGAGTTGTAAGTAAATTGAGCAGTTACCTCTTTAACTTCAATAAGCTGTTCTTTAGAAATAGTATCGGAGCAACCTTGTCCATCACTAACGATAAGTTTAACATCATAAATTCCTGCACTTGAATATTGATGTGCTGGGTTTGCTAAATTAGATGTGTTTCCATCACCAAAATCCCACAGCCAATTTGCAGCAAGCGGAGTTGAAGAAGTAAAATTTAAGATTGAATTTACACAAACCAAATCTTCTGAAACACTAAAATCGTTGTTGAAAGTCGAAATATTGCTCATTGAATGTGATCCAGAACAACCATTTGCATCTACAATAGATAAGGTAATATCATTGTTAGATACTAGACTAAAACTGTGATGGGGGTTTTGAGCAGATGAGAAATTTCCATCACCAAAATTCCAATTCCAGCTCACTGCATTTGTAGATAAATCTGTAAAATTTACTGTAACAGGTAAACAAGCATTCAACTGAGCATATGAAAAATCAACCTCAGCTTCAAGAACTGTTATTAAATTATTTTGAATGGTTTCAGAAAAGCATCCCTTCTCAAATATCCTGTGAGAAACGCTATATGTACCAGTCGAATTAAATTGAAAGTCGGTTTGGAGATTATTTCGATAATTTCCATCAATGACCCACACATTACTATAATTGTCTGTCGTCGTGTTGTTACTAGTAAAAGTTATAGATTCACCAACACAAATTGATTGGTTTGTTGTCGGATTAAATGTAGAAATTGGTTTAAACACATTAATGGGAAGAAGAGGTATATTTCTTGTACAACTGTTTGCATCAGTCAATTCCAATGAAATATTATAGATACCGGGGTTGACATATTCATGTTGAATAATTTGATTTGAATACGTGTTACCATCGTCCATATTCCAATTGTAAGAAAACATAGTTCCAGACTGAGCATTAATTTCTAATGTATCTCCAAAACAAATAATAGTGTCTTGTTGAACTTCAACTATTGGTTCATAGTAGGCTAAAAATTTAGTTTCAGTAGCAGTACAATTATTGATGTCACTAATGGTTAAAGAAACTGTTTT
>JAZADZ010000060.1:0-10819 GCA_036123135.1 Bacteroidota bacterium
AATTACATTTGAAAACGTTAAGGAAAATTCACTAAAGATTTTATTGGAAACAACGTTGCAAGAGTTTTCAAAAAATACACCTTTCGAACTTACTATTTAGTTCTTTTATGTATTGAATTCAGAGCATCTCTAACACTCCCAAAGTCCGCTAGATATTTTTTTGCATCCTCATAGCTCAATTGAGTTTGATCTATTATCATCTTTATTACTCTTTCCACCAATTTATTATTGCTAAGTTGCATATCTACCATTTTGTTTCCTTTGACTCTGCCGAGCTGGATCATGAGCGTGGTTGAAATCATATTTAGAATCATTTTTTGAGCAGTACCTGATTTCATTCTCGTACTCCCAGTTACAAATTCTGGGCCTACGACAGGAACAATAGGGAAAATGGCTTCTTTAGCAATTGGACTTCCAGGATTACAGGTTATAGCGGCTGTTAAAATATTATTTTCATTACAATTCTTCAATGCACCAACAACATATGGTGTAGTACCAGAGGCGGCAATACCAACAACGGAATCTAATGTTCCAATTTGATACTCTTTAAGATCCACCCAACCTTGTTTTGGGTCGTCCTCTGCAAATTCAACAGCTTTTCGAATTGCTCCATCACCACCAGCAATTAATCCAACAACCATTTCAAAAGGGACTCCAAATGTTGGAGGGCATTCACTAGCGTCCAAAACTCCTAACCTTCCACTAGTTCCTGCTCCAATGTAAAACAATCGACCACCTTGCTCCATCTTTGGAAGAATGGCTTTGATTAAATCGTTAATTTTTGGAATGACAGCTGATACTGCATTGGCTACTTTTTTATCTTCCTTGTTGATGTTTATCAATAGTTCTTTTGAAGAAAGCTGCTCAAGATTGTTGTGTAATGATTCACTTTCAGTGATTTTGTTGAATGCCATATTAAAATTTATTGGTTAGTGTTAATAAATTCATAGTACAATAATTGCTAATAATCTCTGTAATTTGCTACTTTGTTAAAATAATTACAAACAACTATGCGTGAACTAAATGAAGGAGATAAAGCTCCAAATTTCAATGGCAAAGATCAAAATGGAAATTCCATTTCCTCTGAAGACTTTTCCGATAAAAAACTAATTCTATACTTCTATCCAAAAGACGATACACCTGGATGCACTAAAGAAGCGTGTAATTTAAGAGACAATTATGAGTTATTGATGAATAAAGGTTTTTCAATAGTAGGAGTAAGTGCCGACAACGAAGCAAAACATTTAAAATTCATTAACAAATATGATCTTCCTTTTCCTTTAATTGCCGATGTAGATAAAGAAGTAATTAATGCTTTTGGTTGTTGGGGACCCAAGAAGTTTATGGGAAAAGAATACGATGGAATTCACAGAAAGACTTTTGTGATTGATTCTGGTGTTATCACTAAAATTTTTCACAAAGTAAAAACCAACGATCATACGAACCAAATTTTGAATGAGTTGTAGTATTTTTTTTCAACGTAATAATTTTACGATGTTATAGTACTATACTTGCATAAAAACAATTAAAATGGCAGAAGTAAAACAAGAAAAACTTAAAGCACTACAAGCAACCATTGATCGCTTAGACAAATCATATGGAAAGGGTGCAGTTATGAGATTAGGCGATGATGCAATTCAAGATTTAGACGTTATTCCAGGTGGCTCAATTGCTTTAAATAGAGCTTTAGGTGTTGGAGGTTATCCCAAGGGTAGAGTGGTTGAAATTTATGGTCCTGAATCCTCTGGAAAAACAACATTAGCAATACATGCTATCGCTGAAGCTCAAAAAAGCGGTGGTATTGCAGCAATTATAGATGCAGAACACGCATTCGATTCTGTATATGCTCAAAATCTTGGAGTTGATATTGAAAATTTATTGATATCTCAACCTGATAATGGTGAGCAGGCACTAGAAATAGCAGACAATTTGATTCGATCAGGTGCTTTAGACATTATTGTAATAGATTCAGTAGCAGCATTAACCCCTAAAGCTGAAATCGAAGGTGAAATGGGCGATAGCCAAATGGGTCTTCAAGCTAGGTTAATGTCAAAAGCGCTCCGTAAACTTACAGGTAGTATAAATAAGGCAAATACCTGTTGTATTTTCATCAATCAGCTAAGAGAGAAAATTGGCGTTATGTTTGGAAATCCTGAAACAACAACTGGAGGAAATGCATTAAAGTTTTATTCATCTGTCAGAGTTGACATTAGAAGAATTGGTGCAATTAAAAATTCAGATAAGGTTGTGGGCAACAGAACTAGAGTTAAAATTGTAAAAAACAAGGTTGCTCCTCCTTTCCAGCAAGCAGAATTTGAAATTATGTATGGACAAGGCATTTCAAAATTGGGTGAGATTGTAGATCTTGGAGTTGAATACGAAATTCTTAAGAAATCAGGTTCATGGTATTCCTATCAAGAAACTAAGCTTGGACAAGGAAGAGATTCAGTTAAGGAAATTTTGAAAGACAATCCGGAGCTTATGGAGGAGTTAGAGAATAAAATCACTGCTGCACTTTCAAAATGATTTATTCTAATTTTTAGTTCTATTGCAATCATTAACTATATTTATCCCACTTAATAAAAGTGGGATTTTTTATGAGAAAAATACTTTGTTTTACTTTTGGAGTTTTATTTTTTTGTACTTGTGATTCAGAAGCTAATCGAATCAACAATCAAAATGAAATTTCTAATGAGTTAATCCAAAATGACTCATCTAACACTGAACTAAACGCTGCTTATTACTTCAACGAAAAGCTTTCAGACATTGAGAATGCAATTATTCTAAACCCCTCTAGTCCTAATGTTTACTACAAAAGAGCAATATATTACAAGCTTAGAAAAAAATACAGCCTTGCTCTTGAGGATATTAATCGTTCTATCAAACTATCACCAGATGCTGCCATCTTTAATTTTGAGAAAGCAGATATTTTATTTGAATTTGGTGTGTTTAAAATGGATGTTTCCAAAATCGACGAAGCTGAAATTTACCTAGATCATACTTTGACTTTAGATAAATCCTTAGAGGAAGCTCTTCTATTAAAAGCTGAGATTTTACTTTTTAAAAAAGATGCAGAGGGCTCTATTCGATTGGTCAACGATATATTAAAAAACAACAACACTCATGCAAATGCTTACTTTACTAAAGGAAGAATATATCATTTCATGGGCAGTAATGAGCTGGCAATTTCGTCTTATCAAACAGCGATTGAAATGGATCCAAATTTTTACGATGCATTCATAAGCTTAGGGGTTCTTCTTTCTGAAAAAATGGACCCTAAATCGATTGATTATTACAATTCAGCTATTGAGATATTTCCTTCAAGTATTGAAGCGCATAGAAACAAGGGATTATTTTATTTTTTTAGCAGCGATTACCTTCTTGCACAAAAATCTTTCAATAATGTCATTGATATTGATTCCACTTTTGAAGAAGCATATTTTAATATTGGAAATACATACATAGGAATGTTTAGCGATACGATGGATAATTACTCTAAGGATACTACGTTGAATAAAGCAATTTCTTATTTTAAGAAAGCAATTGAATTAAACCCTAGATATGTTCAAGCAATTCATAATCTTGGATTGCAATATGAATTTAAAGGAAATAAAGAAAAAGCTAAAGAATACTATTTAAGAGCAATCGAGATCGATAATAATTATACCCCTTCTTTAGATGCGATTAATCAATTATAACTCAAGGTAAAAGATTCACAAGCTCTTCAATTTTTAAAAAAGGACCTCTTTTGATGTTAGAAAGTACAATGATTGTTTGATTAGAATCTTTAATTTGAATAAAATAAGTTCTAAATCCTTTCCACCAACCTGTGTGAAAAACAATCTTTCCTTTTTTTTCAAAATACATTAGTCTGAACCCATATCCGTAGTTTTGCTTATTTCTAAAGTTATCGTTGTAGTTTTTTGTTGCAAGCTCATAGGTTGATGCTGAAATCAAAGTTCCATTTTTAATTGCTAAATCAAATTTCAATAAATCTTCAACATTTGAATATATTCCCTTATCACCATAACATCCATTTAAATAAATGTTGTCCTCTTTATGATAATTACCATTGTATCCTGTTGCAGGTAAATGAAGTTCATCAAAGTTATCTCTTGTGAAAAGTTTGGTGTAATTCATTCCAGCTGGAATGAAAACATAGCTATTAAGATAATCTGAGAACTTTAATCCAGATACCTTTTCAACTATCGAAGCAAGAAGAACATAATTGGTATTACAATAGTAGTATTTCTTATTAGGTGGATAATTAATTAAAGGAATTGTTCGATTAATGATCTTAATTACGTCTTCATTAGAAATTGTTTTGCTTTTATCAGGCCAAATGGAATCCGGGGAATCACAAAAATGAGTGTATTGGCTTAAACCTGATCGGTGAGATAATAGTTGATGTACATCAATTCCTGAGTAGGGGAAATTAGGAATAAATTTTTGTATGGTATCTTCTAAGTTGATTAATCCTTTTTCACACAATTGCAAGACCGCAATTGCAGTAAAAGGTTTGGATGCAGAGGCCAATTGAAATGTACTCTCTAATAAAAGAGAATCCTTTTTTTTACGGTTGGAAAGCCCGTAGGATTTTTTTAGAATCACCTTATTTTTATCGGCAAATAAAACGTTTCCGTTAAATAATCCTTTTCTGTGCTTGATTAAAAAAAAGGAATCGATTTTTTTCTTTAACTCAACATTGATGTTGTCCAACAGAATTGTAGTATCAGCAGAGTCAGTATTTTCATTGTCAAGATTTATTTTAAAATCTGAACTAGAGCAATTAAACAATAAAATACAAATTGAAAATATATATATTGACCTATTCATATTAATAACGAAAATAGTAGAATAGGATACGTATCTAAACAGTGAAAACACACATTTATCAACATATCAATGATATATGTTTATCCAAAAATGAACACCAATTGTCCAACACCTGCCATCATTCCAAGAACAGCGCCAACAAAAATTAGTTTTAGCTCATCTTCTTGAAAAACCGGTCTCAAAAAATTAACGAATTCAGGGGAGGATAGTGCTTGCATACGAGTTCTAAAAGTAGTTTCCAAATCCATTGTCTGCTCTGCATATGGGAAAACTGGCTGAACAGATTTTGGTATTTCTTGAACCGTTTTATCTACAACAATTGTTTTCATTTTCTCGTATTTTCTCTTTCCTGTTACAAGTTTAATGACTGGTTCGGAAACTCCAACAGCATCGTCAATAGCCTTATTGGCATGAGAGGCTACAAGATTGACAAACTTTTCCTTGGTCGGACCATTTATAATGGCAGCAAAAATACGATCGAAAGTGAATATGTCATGAGCAAGCATATAGGCATACTCATGAGAAACCTCATTTTGCCTTTTAATGAACAAACCTTGAAATGTCATACCTGGAAATTTAATCGGTTTAACAGGTTGAAATATAAGCTTTAGAGCGAGCCAATTGGTAGCATAACCAACTAAGAGTCCAAATAGCGGAAGTATCCAGAAATAAGGGAAGAAATACCAAGTTACCATTTGAATTAATCCAAAAATGAATCCAAAATATAGTCCAGAGCGTTCAATAAATTTAAATTCTTCTTTTCCACATTTTAAAAACATATCATTCAAAAGTGCTTTGTCTTTAGTAAGCCGATTAATTACCATTTCTTTGATGTCGAAAATATTCTCAATGTTGTTTTTAACATCAGACATGATTTCAGTAACTACATTGGGCATATCTTTTGAAATTCGACCATAAACTATTCTTTTTATTGAAACTGGAATTTTATCCCAAACCTCAGGAGCCTGAATGGCCATTACCTCATCCATAATTTCTTTTGAAATTCTATTGAATTCAGGTTTCATTTCTTTTGCAACTTCTTTAGGATCTAGTTGCTCAAACAGTTCTTTTACACTAACTAGTTTTGATGTCCATAGGTCTACAGATTTAGATGACATTTTTACTGCTTTACTTGGAATGATACCTTGCCATCCTAAAAAAGGGGGGATTCCTTTAAATTCAAGGGGGTAGAAAGTCATTTTTATGGCAAGCGCATTGGTTCCCCAACCAACTATTGAACTCGTTAAAGGAATAGAAAGGTAAAGTAAAAGGTCCTTATAATTAATCAGGAAATCAATCATATTCAAATGTAAAGAAAATGATTTTCATTATATTGTGTTAAGATTCTATTAAAATGAAAATTAGATACATTTTATTATTTTCTATACTACTTGTAACCCAATCATGTTATAAAATTCATCACACTTACATGATTAAAGGAGAATGGTACATTGATGCTGTTGAAGTGGATGGTGGTACAACAAATCAGATTGGTGCTATACTTCCAAATTATGTTGATGGTAATGGAGTTTATAAGGTTTATATGCTTGAGAATGGTTTGCTCCGAGGAGAATACTATACCTATGATACACTAAATTACTTTGTAACAGGTGAATGGCAACTCATTGAAAATGATCTGATTTACCTTAAAGCAGATCAATACATCGATGGAACTTTCAAAATTGAACCTGTAAATGCAAAAAAAATGATTTTAAGTACCAGTAGTAATTTCGTTACCTTTTTTAATATTGGAGAAATTAAATCTGTTATTCGAATAAGCAGGGGAGAACCTGGAAATCAATCGGATACTAGACCGTAGTCTAAAAGGTTTCTTTTACAATTATCTTTCCCCTTCCATCTGTTGTTGCATTTATGTCTGGGTTAATCTCGACGCCAAAAGCAGTTCCATTGGTTGTTTTAGCATATAAATCTACAGTATGTTGTCCCAAAGGAAGGCTGTCAAATATTGCAAATATTGAAACAACTTGAAATGCACCTGAATTTCTTATGAAACCGTGATTATCAAAATCCGGACTATTGCCATTAACTCTAACTTCGAATAAAATACCATCACATGATGCGAAATTTCCCGTGCTAATTTCAGAATTAAAATGGATCTCAATTTTTGAATCAACGTATTGTTTATTGAAAGTAAAAGTACAATTTGTAGTTCCCCATGTGTCGTTGTGGAGAGTAGGAGCTGGATTGAAGTTGCTAAATTCTGTATAAATTGAATTGGATGCCCAAGTTGCATTGCCGTCACCGTCGGAAGTTAATATTTTCCCGAATCCCGAATTACCATCTTCATACTGAAAGGTGCCAACTAAGTCTAATTTTGCAGATGGGGAATTTGTTCCAATGCCTATGTTACCATTGTATAATATGGTCATTACATCTCCTGTTTGATTCATTTCCCTAAATCTAAAAATTGGTTCTGTTGGACCAGGGTTAAAAGAGGTCTCAAAATCTAAAGGCTTAGCAAAGCCAGGTTGTTTCCCAATTTTATGAGCATATGTACCATTAGTACTTGAGTATTCCCAACCTATATAGCTGTCGTAACTGAGTGATAATTTTTCCCCTGGATTTGAGGTACCAATACCAACATTTCCTGTGTTTGAATTAAAGATATCATTATTGTTTATCGTCCAATCATTGTCAGGACCAGTTACCGTTGGGATGTTTACCCAAGTAACGTTTCCACTTCCGTCTGTTTTTAGATATTGATTGGCAGTCCCATCAGACGAAGGAAGTTTGTATGGACTAAAACCGTTATCAATCTTAATTGTACCATTTAAAATGTGTAGCTTTTCGGTTGGATTAGTTGTTCCAATTCCAACATAATTTGCAGAATTATTTGTGAATATGTTATTGCCATTTTTTTTCCAGGATAGCGGTATAGTGTAGCTAGCACCAGCATCAGAAAGTTCTAAATCCCCAGAGCTATTAATTAAAAAATTAGTAATTAATTCGTTAGTTGGATCATCATCTAGTTCTATGAAGGAACCAGATATTAAATAGGGGTCTGAAATTAACCCAGTACCTGAAACAGAGATATTATTTCCACCATTTATATAGCTTTTAAAGTCAACGGTTGTAAGTAAACCTGCTTCGTTGACATAATCAAAAGTTCCGTTATTATTGGTTGCTAGCGTAGATAAAGTATTGTCGCTTATAATGTATGGGGAAGAGCTATGTCCAGTTCCGCTTATTGTAATGTTGGTTCCATTGGTAATAAATGTTCCAGGATTGGTTACAAATTCTGCTCTATTAGCTCTAAATGCGAATGGAACAGAAACCAACTGTTGTGTTCCTAGATCTTCATAACCATTTCCAATGTTAATTTGAACATTCATGAAAAAATCATCTGCATTCCAGTCAAGGTTTCCAAATTGACTTATTATACCATTTCCAGTTGTTGTTCCATTTCCAATTTGAAGGCTAAACAGCCCATTACTTGCAGTGGTTAAATTGTGTTCTTCTTCGTATATTAAAAGATTGTTAGAAGTTCCTTTGAAAATTGCAATTTTTACATCAATAGATTCTTGATTCAACGGATTACCGTTAATGTCAAAAGCAATTGCTTGATAGTTGACCAGCTTTGGAACAATTTGAGCAGGACAAACAAAGCAAATAAATAAAAAAAATAGAGTAGAGTAGTGTTTAAGTTTCATCATATTAGGTATTAACGGACAACTTGAACCCATCCACTTACGGAAACGTTAGAATTAGAAACTTCAATTACGTAGAAATAGGTACCAGTTACAACTTGTTGGTCGTTGATGTTAGTTCCATCCCAAACAACGTCTAAATTATTGTAGTTTTCAAATTGACGTATAATTTCTCCCCAGCGGTTAAAGATCACAACTGAATTTTGCTCATATTGTTCATTTAAGGGTACAATCCAAGTGTCATTTGTTCCATCTCCATCTGGGCTAAATGCATTGGGAGGAGAAATTGGTAAAACAACGGGACTTAATGTAAAATCGCCTTGTTCAAAACCCTGAGACAATACTAAATTGGATGAGGAATCTACTTTTACAGCTACTTCCCCAAGATTATCCATAACAATTAAGCTATTTGTTTGGTGATAACCTCCATAGGAACCAATAACATCTCTTGAAATGTACACATTTTGACTATATCCAATTCCAGAAAGAAGAACTAAAACAATATTTAAAAAAAAGAGTCTAGCCATTATTTATTTTTCAAGTTTTCAATTTCTTTTTTAAGCTCTTCAATCATTTCTTGTTGTTCTTGAATGGATTGGATAAGTACAGGAATTAATCCAATGTAATTCATTGCCTTGTAATTTATTGGTTCACCCTCCAAATTGGTTTTCTCATTGAATTTTCCTGGATGTACACCATCCTCTACCAACTCAGGAAAAATTTCTTCGACTTCTTGTGCTATTAAACCATATTGAAGCTTTTTGGAAAAATTCATGTGAGCATATTCAGAGCTATTTTTAAAAAAGTATGTTTTTGTTTGAAGCTTCATTAAATCTTCAAGTGCACCTTCATATTCATCTATATTTTCTTTAAATTTTAGGTCAGAAGCTGCTGACCAAGTTCCGGAATAAGCCCCATTCCCAGAACAATAAACACCATATTTTGTTCCTGAAGAAAGTGGTCCAGTTGATCCAAAAACACCATACTTTGCACCTGTTGAGTTTCCATCTGCATAGCCATTCAAAGCAAATGTTGAAAAAGAGGAGGTTCCATCATTATCCACGTTCGAATAAATACCAACGGTATATCCGGAAACATTTCTGTCAAGATATGAGGCAATTCCATACATTACTCCTGAACTTTGCTTGTCAATTTCAATTTTTTGTCCATAAATTGAATTTTGAGTCCAAGAATCATTAATATCAACATCAAGAAGCGCATCAGTAGAAGTTGTACCAATTCCAACAGAACCATCGTAATTGACAACAAATGCACTATTTCTAACAGAAGATGTTCCATTTCCAACCTCAAACATAACGTCAAATGTTCCAGCAGTTCCACTATTTTCAGGATAAGCACCAACAGAGAATTCAGCTCTGCCTTCAGCACTGGCATACTCACCAAGCGCTGTAGAACCGTTTCCGGATGCTTCACTGCTAACTCCCCCAGCAAGACTTCTAATTCCAGTTGCACTATTGGCTTGTCCAAAAGATGTAGAGTTGGATCCAGAGGCAGTATTATTTTGCCCAAATGCAGCAGAACCAATACCAATATTTGCATTGTCCCATTCTGTTCCAATTACAGAACCAGCTCTTATAGCTTGTTTATTGGGTATCCACATAAATCTTCTTCCATTCCCTGAAGTGGGAGTGGATCCACTTGTTCCATCAAATAACACTGCACCGTCTTCAACATGAAATTTTGATGATGGAGAGGAAGTCCCAATACCAATTTTACCATCTTTTCCTGTTAAAATTTTTCCATAACCGTCTTCCTGCCAAAATAAAAAATTATCATCTACATCAAAGCCCATTGTTCCAGCCCAAGTTCCATTATTATAAAAATCCACTGACGCTTTTGTGTTTGCGGCATCTAGCTCTAAGCTTGCTAAACCATTCACAGAACTTTCTATCTTGACTTGAGTATTTCCAGGATCGTGAATGTGCAATTTATCGTCGGGGTTGTTGGTGCCAATTCCAATGTTTCCACTATTGGCGTTATATATATCTGAACCATTCAAAACCCAATCGTTGTCGTTTGCAATACTAGTCGGATTTACCCAACTTGCAGCTCCTGAACCATCGCACTGGAGAATGTAATCTGACTGTTGATTTCCATCATCATAAATCATCTGCCCTTTGATAAACAGATTAGTTGGAGCAGAAACTGGAGATCCCAAATTATTTCCAACAAGTGATATTTCATTGGAAGAGATTTTAATACGATTTATACCATTAGGTAAATCCGATTCCATACCTATTCTAATGTCATTAATTGAGAGATTAGCAGATTTGTTTGAGCCATTTATTCTAAAT
>JAZADZ010000061.1:0-6091 GCA_036123135.1 Bacteroidota bacterium
AAAGTTTTCAAAAAGCTTTTTGAAATTTATCCTGAAGCTAGAGAAATTCAAGAAATAGTTGATATTATTGCACTATATAAAGATTAGCTGCAATGAATTTCAATTTAACTCATCTTCCAAAGAGAAGTAAAAAACCTCGTCCTAATGGTTTAACCATGATGATGGACAAGGGTTTGAGCATTCGTCAAGTGGAAGATTTTATTGAAACATCTTCAGAGTATACCGACATTGTAAAATTTGGTTTTGGTACAAGTGCTGTAACTACTAATTTAAAAGAAAAGATAAAGTTGTATCAGTCAGCAGGGATAAGACCCTATTTTGGAGGAACACTTTTTGAGATTTTTGCTGTGAGAAAACGATTCAATCAGTTTAGAAAGCTCATTGATGAATACAATTTAGATTTAGCTGAAGTTTCTGACGGTTCAATTGCTATTCCTCACGATAAAAAATGTGAATTCATCAATAAACTCTCCAGTCAATGTACTGTAATGAGTGAGGTTGGCTCAAAAGAAGAGGGTATTTTAATAAGTCCTGCTAAATGGATTCGAATGATGACTACTGAACTTGAAGCTGGTTCCTGGAAAGTTATAGCTGAAGGCAGAGAGAGCGGATCAGTTGGTATTTTTCGTCCCAATGGCACACCTCACACTATTCTAATTAATAAAATCATTGCAAAGGTAAAGCAGGAACAAATTTTGTGGGAAGCACCTGCAAAAAAACAGCAAGTTTGGTTCATTAACCTATTTGGTTCAAATGTGAATCTTGGAAACATTTCGCAAAATGAAGTAATTCCTCTTGAAACGCTTCGTTTAGGCCTAAGAGGTGATACTTTCTTTAACTCCCTTCCCGAAAGGATTGTCGAAGAAACAAAGCCAGTTGTTGACAAGCCTAAGAAATAATATAATCATTTAATTTTTTTAAGATGAATAATATAAATGTTGAAACACTCAAAAATATGATGGACAGTGGTGAAGAGCTTCAAATTATTGATATTAGAGAAGATTATGAACTGAAGACTGAGGGTGTTATAGGAGGTTTACACATTCCCATGGGAGAACTTATGGATAGATTGCATGAACTAAGAGACGATGTTCCTGTAATTTTCCATTGCAGATCTGGAAAAAGATCAGAAAACATACTAAACTTTTTGAAGATGAAAAACTTACATTCCGATAATTATCACAACCTGATTGGAGGAATTAACGCTTGGAAAGCGCTCTAAATTGATGAATTCTTCATTTTCAAAATATAGTATTCTATTTCTAAAGGGAATGGGAATGGGGGCTGCAAATGTAATTCCTGGTGTTTCTGGGGGAACAATTGCACTAGTCACTGGCATCTATGAAGATTTTATTCATGCTGTCAAATCTTTTAATCTCACTGCTCTAAAATTGCTTTTTTCTGGAAAATTTAGAGATTTTTCAAATCATGTTAACTTACCTTTCTTGCTTTCAGTATTTCTTGGCGTAGGTGTTAGTATTGTTAGCCTAGCAAAAGTTTTAGAACATTTATTTATTCAATACGAGCAGCTAGTATGGTCTTTTTTTTTCGGATTAATCCTATCATCTATCTATTTTGTTGGTAGGTTGGTTAAAGCCTGGAATATTGTTAGTTACTTTTCTCTTTTACTTGGTGTAGTGATCGCTGCTAGTATTGCTTTTTTAAAACCTGTTTCAGAAAATTCCGAATATTGGTACCTAATAATTTGTGGAATTATTGCTGTAGCAAGTATGATTTTGCCTGGTCTTTCTGGTTCTTACGTGCTTATTCTAATGGGGAATTACCAACTTATTATGCTAACTTCAGTTTCAGATCCTTTTCACCATCTTAATATTTTAATTCCTGTGATAGTTGGTTCGATTGTTGGTTTTTTGGTTCTTTCTCATGGAATTGCTTATGTTTTATCTAAATTTTATGATGCTACCATTTCTCTTCTAACTGGCTTTGTTGTTGGTTCTCTTTTGGTGATTTGGCCTTGGAAATCTCCTGCTGAGACCATTCTGGGACGAAACGGTGAGCAAAAAGTAGTCTCTTATTTTTGGGAACTACCAGATTTCAGTTCCTCGGACTCAATTATTGCATTTTTATGTATCCTATTGGGTGTATTAACTGTGTGGGCAATTGAACGATTTGGAAGTAAGATTTCATCTAAGGCCAATTAGATGAAAAATTTTGGTCTTATTGGATATCCACTCACACATTCATTTTCAAAGCAATTTTTTGAAAATAAGTTTGCAAAAGAGAATATTGATGCTAGTTATGAAAATTATGAATTGGAATGCATTGATCATTTTCCTGAACTTTTCAATCAAGTTTCATTTAATGGATTAAATGTTACGATTCCGTACAAAGAATCCGTAATTCCATTTTTAGATGAGTTAGACGAAATCAGCAAGTCAGTCGGAGCTGTGAATACTATTCTTCCTTATTTAAAGGATGGAAATGTAATTTTGAAGGGGTTCAATACCGATGTTTATGGATTTAAACAATCCATTCGTTCAGTGCTTAAAAATCATCACCAAAAAGCCTTAATTTTTGGAACAGGTGGTGCATCTAAAGCAGTAAGTTATGTATTAAAACAATATGGGATTTTTGTAAATTTTATTTCTAGATCAAAAACTGGTTCCAATTTTTTTTCATGGGAAAGTATTAATGAAAATATGATAAAACACCATGATATTTTGGTAAATACTACACCTCTTGGAATGTTTCCAAAAGACGACCATTGTTTATCCATTCCATATGATGCTGTTCATTCTAATCATCTTGTGATTGATTTAATTTATAATCCTAAAGAAACCCTATTTTTAAAGTACTGTAAACAAAAAGGTGCACATACGCTGAACGGTGAGAGAATGCTCTCCTGTCAAGCACTCAGATCATTTGAAATTTGGCACAAATACGAATAATATTTTATGGATTTTGAACTGATTTCTTCTTTTAGTCCAACAGGTGATCAGCCTGAGGCAATTAATTCTCTTTCTGAGGGTATAATGAACGGAGAAGAGAGCCAAACGCTTTTGGGTGTTACAGGTTCTGGTAAGACGTTCACCGTAGCTAATGTTATTCAAAAAGTACAACGACCTACTCTCGTTCTTTCTCACAATAAAACATTAGCCGCTCAATTGTATCAAGAGTTCAAAGCCTTTTTTCCGAACAATGCTGTAGAGTACTTTGTATCGTATTACGATTACTATCAACCAGAGGCATACCTTCCAGTCAGCGATACGTACATTGAGAAAGATTTATCCATCAATGATGAAATTGAAAAACTGAGGTTAAGTGCTACTTCTTCTTTACTTTCTGGAAGAAGAGATGTTATTGTGGTCTCATCTGTTTCTTGTATTTATGGTATTGGAAATCCAGTAGACTTTTTTAAGGGAGTCACATTAGTAAAAAAAGGCCAGGTAATTTCACGAAATCAACTTTTATACCGATTGGTTGAAAACTTGTATTCAAGAACTGAAGTCGATCCTCAAAGAGGAAATTTTAGAGTTAATGGTGACACTGTTGATGTTTTTTTAGCGTACGATGATTATGTTGTAAGGATTAATTTCTGGGGAGACGAAATTGAAACCATTCAAAAAGTCGACCCTATGCATTTCAATGTTCTAGAAGAGTATGAGCAGTTTCAAATTTTTCCTGCGAATATTTTTGTAACCAATAAAGATGCTGTCCAACGTTCGATTATTGAAATACAAGAGGATTTATTGAAACAAATTGATTTTTTCAAAGAAACTGGTAGGTCTTTTGAAGCATCAAGAATCAAAAGTAGGGTAGAGTTTGATTTAGAAATGATGAGAGAGCTGGGGTATTGCTCAGGTATTGAAAATTACTCTCGTTACTTTGACCGAAGAAAAACTGGGGAACGTCCATTCTGTTTATTGGACTATTTTCCGGATGATTTTTTAACTGTTGTTGACGAGTCTCATGCTACACTTCCTCAGATAAGAGCAATGTATGGAGGCGATCATTCAAGAAAAGTGAATCTTGTAGATTTTGGATTCAGATTACCAGCTGCGCTTGACAACAGACCCTTAAAATTTGATGAATTTGAGTCAATGATTAATCAAACAATTTATGTGAGTGCCACTCCATCTGATTATGAACTTGAGAAATGTGGTGGTGTTATTGTTGAACAAATCATTCGACCTACTGGTTTGCTTGATCCTAAGATTATAATCAAGCCAAGGCTGAATCAAATTGATGATCTCATTAATGAAATTGATCAAGTTATCAAAAGAGATGAGAGGGTACTTGTTACGACACTAACAAAAAGAATGGCTGAGGAATTAGATAAATATTTGACTAAGCTTGGAAAAAGAACTAGATACATTCATTCTGATGTTGAAACGTTAAAAAGAGTAGAGATTTTAGCAGATTTGAGAAATGGCCTTTTTGATGTACTTATTGGAGTAAATTTATTAAGAGAAGGCTTAGATTTACCAGAAGTTTCTCTTGTAGCTATTTTAGATGCTGATAAAGAAGGTTTTTTAAGATCTGAGCGATCACTTGTTCAGACAGTTGGAAGAGCAGCTAGAAATGTCAATGGTAAAGTAATTATGTATGCTGATAAGGTAACAAAATCAATGGCAAAAACAATCGATGAAACCAATAGAAGACGCGGTATACAAGAAAAGTACAATTCGGACAATAAGATTATCCCAACCCAAATTTATAAAACCAAAGAAAGTATTTTAGCTTCTAAAAAGTCAGATAATGACGAAGTTGTTTATGAAGTAGATAATGTTGTCTCGATTTCAGAAGACCCAGTGGTGAAAAAAATGAATAGAGACGAACTCGAGTCTTCTATTAAAAGAGTGAAAAGTCAGATGGAGAGAGAGGCAAAAAAAGAAAACTTTATTGAAGCTGCCCATCTTAGAGACGAACTATTTTCATTAAAAAAAATTCTTTTGGAAAAATATAATTAGCTATGAAATACATGAACAAAATACATTGCATAATATTTGCTCTTTTAATTGTTTATTCTTGTTCTCTGACAAATAAAAAAACTTCAACCACCAAAGAAGCTTATCCATCAATAATTGTTCAGCAAGATTACCTTCCAGCAAAAGATAATACGCCCTTTACAATTCTTGATGCCTCTATTGATAATGACATATTGACACTAATTGTTCAATATGGAGGTGGTTGTAAGGAGCACTATTTTAATTTATTTACAAAAGGAGTTTTTGAAGATGAATCCTCAAATAGAGTGAGATTTTTTCTGGAACACAATTACAACGAAGATTTTTGTAAAAAATTGGTGCAAGATACGCTGCATTTTTCGTTGAAAAATAGGCTTAGCATAGAAAAAATTAAGAGTTTGGAAATAGAAATAGATTCGTATTCGAAATTTTTGAATTATAAACTTTAAATGTTACTGTAACCAATTGCAAGAACAATTGCACCTTTTGTAACAACTTTAACTTCGTTTCCTGTTTCTGGGTCTACTTCAATTTCTCTATCGATGGCAGGAATTACATAGCTGATGTATAATTTTTTTAGTCTCATTCTTTCAATTATCTCTTCCTCAACTCCCTTTTCCCTTTTTACTTCCTTAAGTTTATCGAGCATTGGGCCAGTTTCAACAGTGAATTCATTGCCACCAATACCATCTTTTTCATACAATAAAACTCTTGCTTTGAATTTACTTGGCTTATCGTAAATCTCAACTTTGATTTGATCGTATTTGATTCCGTTCGAATTAAACGATAATCTATATTCAGAATCTTGAACAGTTCCTATTTCAACCTCTTTTCTGTAGTTGTAGTCTTTGTATGAAAAATGAGTAGTTTTAGCGCCGTCATATCTATATGGTTTTAATGCATTTCTACAAAGTTTTCTGTATTCGGATAATTCATTCAAAAATTCTCTGTAGGGATCTATTTCTTCAGTTCTTCGTTGAGCATTGACATCAAAGCTTAAAACGAAAAGCAAAGAAAGAAGTAAAGGGAAAGCAAATATTTTTCTCATAGCAGTAATCATTTTATTGGACAAGAGATTGACGAATATCAATAATCTTTCCAGAAATAATTTCAATTTCTTCAGCAGTTAATTCAACATCATAGTAGTCTTTTATATCAGCAGA
>JAZADZ010000062.1:0-9100 GCA_036123135.1 Bacteroidota bacterium
AAGTAAGACAACTTAGAACATTGGAAGAGTTGTTTTTAAAATGGACGGAATGATTACGTTAATTAAAATAGAACTCTTTAAAATCTTCAAACGTCCAAGAACATACATTGGATTTTTTGCAATTTTTATCATTATCATCGCCATTCAAGCGGCAATGTATTATGAAGGAGAATCGCTCGTTACAATGGGAATTCAGAATTTAAAGAATGACTTTAGACTTGAGGGAGGCATAATCAATGTAAATCTTATGACCTACATTCTTTTGAACAGCCTAATTATTCATATTCCAATACTAATTTGCCTAGTAACTGGTGATGCCATTGCGGGAGAGGCGTCCTCAGGTACCATTCGTCTGCTTTTACAAAAGCCCTATAGCCGAACGAGCATATATATAGCTAAAGCAATAACAGGATTTGTTTATTCTTTTTTACTGGTATTGTTCACAGCTGCTTTGTGCTATGTAACCGGAATTCTCCTTTTTGGACAGGGCGATCTTATTGTTTTACGCAGAGGAGTGAGTGTGTTTTCTCAAGATGATGTATTGTGGAGATTTTTATGTGCCTTTTCAATGGGACTGCTTTCAATGTTAGTTGTAGCGTCTTTGTCTTTAATGATTTCATCGTTTGTGAACAACTCGATTGGGCCCATCGTAGGAACCATTGCCATTATTATTGTTCTAAATATTATTTTTACTCTTGGAGCTACTTTTTTTGAATCAATACTTCCTTACATTTTTACCACCCACTTTGTAAAGTGGCAATATTTCTTTGATTTCAACCTTGATACAGCTCCTATTTATAAAGCAATTATTGTTCAGTTGATATATATTATTTTATTTAATGTAGTCGGAATAGTGAATTTCAAAAACAAAGATATTTTATCATGAAATCTTTAGTAACACTACTTGTATTTTTCATCTCTATTTTTTGTAACGCTCAATCAATTGGTGCAAAAGAAAAAATGCAGGTACTACTGAATCAACTTTTATCCACTCCTAAATATGAATGTGATATTACTATTAAAATCAATGTGAAGTTCATAAACATGAAAGAAAGATCAGGAAAAATGATCTACCACTCACCTGATAAAATTGATTACAAAATAAAAGGGTTTGCATTCCTTCCTAAAAATGAACTTGCTGCATCATCTACATCTTTACTTTCCAACGACTTTGTTGCTATTGGACTAGAAAACCAAGAAATAAATAATCAAGTCTGTTCTGTTGTAAAAGTAATTCCAATTGATATCGAGTCAAAAATAGTTGCTGGTCAGTTTTGGATCAATAAAAACAGTGAAGTTTGTAAAATGACTTTTATTACAAAAGACAAAGGAAGCTATACAGCTAATTTATTTTACGACAATAATCCATACAAATTACCCTCCAAAGCAATTGTAACTTTTGATGTCAAAGATCAAAAACTCCCTGCCTTATTAACTGGAGATTTAGAAGGTTACAGCACTGACGAAGAATTCAACGAGGTGTCTAAAGGAAAAATTGAAATCAATTATTTCAACTATTCAATTAATTAAATTTTTGATTTTAACGTAACTGTTTTTTTAACAACTTGAACATTTCCAGTTAAATCAAAAATTTCAAAATAAAGTAAGTAAATTCCTGTGGGAGCTTTACCACCAGATTCCATTATACCGTCCCAGATCACTGAACCCTCATCAGATAACAACTCATTGGATAGAAGAGTTTTAATTATTCTTCCCCATTTATCAAATACTACTAAATTTGCAACATTTCCAGGAGCATTCATTTGATAAGAGAAAACTGCTACATCCTCGAAACCATCGCTGTCAGGTGAAAATACTGGGGTATCAACATTAAACAGAACATCTGAAAATTCAGAACTGTAATTGTGTGAGTTTTGTAGACCAGGGGTTCCCCACCCAGAAGACTCAGCAGCACTATGCCATGAATCAGAACTGTTTGAAGGAAAAGAAAAACCAATTCGTTCAAGTGAAACTCCTTCAACATTGTTTATTAATTCAAAGTGCATGTCGTCGGAATAGCTAAAATAATCCAGAACAGTGCTGTCTGGATTTAAGACATAAACAGTCGCAGAATCATTGGGAAACGTTGGTAAATCCATTTCGATAAAAACTTGTGAATTGCTCTCAAAAAAATCATTTGCAGTAGCAGTTGAATCTTCAGTAAGTAAAACATAGGAGGATGGGGCAAGTACGAAGTGAATGTCAATGTTTTTATAATTATCAATTCCATTATCATAATCTGCTACCAAATATCCGAACAAATCAATTGATTTAGTACTAGAATTGTACAACTCTAAAAAGTCACTACCACCAGTTATGGGGTCAAATAAAATTTCATTAATAATTATTTCCCCGGTAGATGCAGTGTCTGGAACAACAACTGGTACGCTAGAATTTAATGCGTTATTAGAAAAATCAAAAACATTAGAAATGTCTAAATTCAACTGCGCTCCAGCCAAAAAAGGATCATTAAATACGAGCTGATAAATATTGTTGTTGTTTAAGACTATCAAAGGCTGACCGTACCCTCCTGAAAGAAAATAATTATTAATGTCTTCAGCAGAGGAAGTAACTGATTCATTGAAAGCAACATCAATTTTATTTTCACCTGAAACTATTGCAGAACTAACAACTGGAGAATCATTATCAACTATAACATTAGCAGAAATACTAATGTCATCGAAAATGAATTTTGTTGAATTAGAAGATGTGTATTTACACCAAACACCAGAGAATTTTGAAAATTGATGTGTGTCGTCGGTACCTCCACCTTCAAATGTAAAATTTGTACCACCAAGACTATCAGCTTCAATTAACCAGTTTCCAGCGATGTCTCTTGTAACTCTTACTCTCGCATTAGGCGTGATTCCATAGGCGCCATACATTCCAGAACAAATCAACTCATCAGAGGAGGAGGTAGTTCCATCTTGTCTATATAGCTTTAATTTATCAACTGCACCACTTTCTCCAATGCGAATGTAATAGCCATTTAAAGCGCCATTTAAGTCTTGAAAGTTCGATACTAAATAAAAACGACCTGAGTTATTACTTGAGGGATTGAACAATAAATTGATTTTAAATTCCCATACAATTGTGCTAGTAAAATCAAGTAAACCAGTTTCTGTAGACAAATACGAAATGGCAGTGGAACTAGGAGCATTTAGCTGTAGCTCATTGGATGAATTTACAATGAAATCAGCAGTATTTCCAAGCCAGACTGGATTAGATGTAAAATTGCCGTCCGAAAAATCCTCGTTGAGCTGCGAAGTCATTGCAACAGGAAGTAAAGTCAGCACAATTAAGATTATTTCTAAAATATTTTTCCGCATTACAATACACGATAAATATACTACTTTTGATTAAAAAATTTAGATGAAATTAGCTTTAGTAGGTGCTACTGGAATGGTGGGAAAGGTTCTACTCAAGGTGTTGGAGGAAAGAAACTTTCCAATCGAAGAATTATTTGTTGTTGCATCCAAAAAGAGTGTTGGAAAAACAGTCTCCTTTAAAGGCTCAAAAATAATTATTGTTGGAATTGAAAAAGCTCTTGAAAACAAACCCAACATCGCTATCTTTTCTGCTGGAGGAAAAATCTCAAAACAATGGGCGCCATTGTTTGCAAAATCAGGTACAACTGTCATTGATAACTCATCTGCTTGGAGAATGGATTCGAATATTAAATTAGTTGTCCCGGAAATTAATGCAAAACTTCTTTCAAAAAATGATAAACTAATTGCCAATCCAAATTGCTCTACAATCCAAATGGTACTAACACTAAAGGGCATTCAAGAAAAATATGGTATACGACGATTAGTTGTATCCACCTATCAATCGGTCACTGGAACTGGCGTTGCAGCTCTAGAGCAATTGAACAACGAAAGAAATGATAAAGTCGGCGAAATGGTATATCCCCACCCGATTGACCTTAATTGTTTACCGCATGGTGGAGATTTTGACGAAAACGGCTATACAACTGAGGAAATTAAGCTCGTTAAAGAAACCAATAAAATTTTTGGTACCAACAATATTGATGTTACAGCAACTGTAGTAAGAGTTCCAGTGATCGGAGGCCACAGTGAATCGGTAAATGTAGAGCTTCTCAACGATTTTAATCTTGAAGAGGTTAAGGAAGAAATAGCTCTAATTCCAGGTGTTATAGTTGAAGATGACGTCAAAAATAATTGTTATCCAATGCCCATAACAGCGCACAATAAAGATGCAGTTTTTGTAGGAAGAATCCGAAGAGATTACAGCATTAAATATGGACTAAATTTATGGATAGTTGCTGACAACTTAAGGAAAGGTGCTGCAACAAATGCTGTACAAATTGCGGAATATATTGTCGATAAAAAAATTGTATAAATTCGTTTTTGAAATCCTCCACAAATACTTCTGAAATATTAGGGACTAAAACCGTTAAAAAACTGCTTTTCAGTCAATCCGCTCCTGCCGCTATAGGTTTTATGGTGATGTCATTGAATATGGTAGTAGATACATTTTTTGTGGGTAGATACATTGGCGAGCTGGCAATTGGAGCAATTTCTGTAATTTTTCCCATCTCATTTTTACTCTCTGCAGTAGGGATGTCAATTGGGATTGGTGGAGGATCTATTGTCTCTAGAGCACTTGGTAGTAATGATGAGGAAAAAGCTCAACTCTCTTTCAATAATCAAATTAGTTTGACGCTTTTTCTTGCTTTTTTAATCATATTGATTGGGGTTTCTTTTTCTGAACCCATTCTAACACTTTTTGGTGCAAAAGGGGCTATTTTCCCTTTGGCAGACATTTACTTTTCGATTGTTTTAATTGGAATTCCTTTTTTGGCCATTTCTATGATGGCAAATAATAATTTAAGAGCAGAAGGGAAGCCTAAAATTGCAATGATTGTTTTACTCATTCCATCAATTGTAAATATTATTCTAGATTATATTTTAATTGATCTTTTTGATTTAGGAATGTCTGGTGCTGCATGGGCAACTACAGTATCTTATCTAGGCTGTGCTTTTTATATCTTTTTCTTTTATTTAACCGGCAAAGGGCAGCTTAAGGTTCTACCAGCAAAATTCAAGCTAAATAAAGGAATTGTAATAGAGATTTTTAAGATTGGCTCTGTCAATTTGGTTAGACAAGGAACCTTAAGTTTACTTGCAATTATCCTTAATACCTCGTTGTTTTATTATGGAAATAAAAATCCTGAAATGGGTGGTGAGACGGCAATATCGGTTTACGGTCTAGCCAGCCGGCTGGCAATGTTTGCCTTTTTCCCATTGATTGGTATTGCTCAAGGGTTTATGCCAATAGTAGGTTACAACTTTGGAGCCAAAAAATTCGAACGTGTAAAAGAAACCATTAACTATTCATTGATTTACGGATTTTTGATTGCTTCTGTGATTTGTTTTATACTAACCTACTTTTCGCCACTGATTCCTCATGTTTTTACACACGATCAGAAACTAATCCACTACTCTCCAGATGCTATTTTCTGGTTGTTCATTACAGCACCAACTGTTGTTTTCCATTTAATTGGTCCATCATATTACCAAGCTCTTGGAAAAGCTCTTCCTGCTTTGCTACTTACCATTACTAAACAAGGCTTGTTTTTAATCCCTCTTGTGGTTGTTCTACCACTATATTTTGGAATTGATGGAATATGGTACTCATTTCCAATTTCTGATGTTTTATCTGCAATTACTTGTTATTATTTCTTGAGAAAAGGAGTGAAAAAATTAGCTTAGCTTTTCTTATAAAAAACATCTTCTTTATTAATGGCTTCGTTCTTGTTGGCCAATTGACCGCACGCAGCATCGATGTCTTTACCTCTGCTTCTTCGAATGTTGACGATAATATTTTTACTTTCTAAGAAATTCGCAAATGCATCCACCTTTTCAGGGTCTGCTTGTTGATACACTCCGTCATCAATTGGATTGTATTCTATTATATTAATCTTTGAAGGGATGACTTTACAAAACTCGTAAAGCTCAACAGCATCTTGAATTTCATCATTGAAATTTTTAAAAATAATGTATTCAAATGTTGGTTTTATTTTTGTTTTTTGATAGAAATATTTGAGTGCCTCTTTTAAAGCCTCAAGATTATTGCTCTCATTAATGGGCATTATCTTATTTCTTTTCAAGTCATTTGCTGCATGAAGAGATAAGGCTAAATTGAAACGAACATTATCGTCGGCAAGACGCTTAATTTTATTGGCAATACCCGCAGTGCTGACCGTAATTCTTTTTGCAGACATTCCTAACCCTTCTTTAGAGGTTATTTTTTCAATTGATTCAAGTAAGTTGTTGTAATTCAACAATGGCTCACCCATACCCATAAATACAATATTTGATAGAGGGATGGAATACTTTTCTTTGGCTTGGTTGTTAATCATAACAACTTGATCGTAGATCTCATCGAAGTTCAAATTTCTTACTCTTTTGAGCTTTCCGGTTGCACAGAAAGCACAAGATAAGCTACATCCTACCTGAACTGAAACACAGGCGGTCATTCTAGTTGGAGTTGGAATTAAAACCCCTTCAATTATAGCATTGTCAAAAAGTGCAAATGCATTTTTGATTGTCCTGTCATTACTAATTTGAGCATCTGATAATTTAACAGCACGGAATTCATATATCTGAGAAAGTTTCTCTCTTAAACTTTCTGAAAGATTGGTCATTTGAGCAAATGAAATGGCTCTTTTTTTCCAAATCCAATCAAAAATTTGGTTGGCACGAAACGACCTTTCTCCCAAAATAACTATCTCCTTAGTTAGCTGATCAAGTGATAATTTTCTTATGTCTTTTCTATCTGCCATAACAAAAAAACCCCGTTAGTAACGGGGCTTTCAAGATAATAAATATTAGTTATTTAAAGAATTAACATTGCATCACCATAGGAGTAAAAACGATATTTTTCTTTAATGGCCTCTTTATATGCTTTCATGATTAAATCGTAACCACCATAAGCAGAAATCATCATAATTAATGTAGATTTTGGGGTGTGGAAATTGGTAATCATTGCGTCTGGAATACTAAACTCGTATGGTGGAAAAATAAATTTATTTGTCCATCCATCGTATGGCTTTAATAATTTTTCGACTGAAACTGCAGATTCTAATCCTCTTGTAACAGTAGTTCCAATTGCACATACTTTTTTCTTAGCAGCTTTTGTTTGATTTACCTTATCAGCAGTGCTCTGAGAAATAAACAATTGTTCGGAGTCCATTTTATGTTTGGTAAGGTCTTCAACGTCAACTGGTCTAAAAGTTCCTAATCCAACATGAAGGGTTAAATCGGCAAAATCAACACCTTTTATTTCTAGTCTTTTCATCAACTGTTTGCTAAAATGTAGTCCTGCAGTAGGCGCTGCAACAGCACCTTCTTTTTTTGCAAATATTGTCTGATAGCGCTCCTTATCTTCAGGAACAGGCTCTCTTTTAATGTATTTAGGCAAGGGAGTCATACCTAAATTTGTGATGGTTTGTTTGAACTCTTCATATGGGCCATCAAATAGGAATCGAAGTGTTCTTCCTCTTGATGTAGTATTGTCGATTACTTCTGCAACTAAGTCATCGTTCTCCCCAAAATAAAGTTTATTACCAATTCTTATTTTTCTAGCTGGATCAACTAAAACATCCCACAATAAGCTTTCTCTGTTAAGCTCTCTTAATAAAAAAACTTCAATTCTTGCTCCAGTTTTTTCCTTGTTTCCATACATTCTAGCGGGGAAAACTTTGGTATCGTTCACAACCATAGTATCTCCATCATCAAAGTAGTTCAACACATCCTTGAAAACCTTATGTTCTATTTCTCCAGAATCTCGATGAACTACCATCAATCTAGATTCATCTCTTTGGTCACTAGGAAATTCTGCAATTAAGTTTTGAGGAAGGTCAAATTCGAATTGAGATAATTTCATTTTTATAAACATTATTTATTGGGGGGACGAAAATAGTAAATAAACAAAATAAAACCTATTTAGGATTGAATCCTTTTCAACGCTTCATCAATTGTCATAGCATGATGTAAATGAAAATTTCCTGAGGCTGTTCTTCTGAGCTCTGTTAAATGACCTCCAACTCCGAGATAATCCCCAATGTCTCTTGCCAAAGAACGAATATAGGTCCCTTTAGAACAATTTATTTTAAACGCTAATCTATCTCCAGGAATCAGTATTAACTCAAGTTTTGTAACAACAATTGGTCTACTTTTTAGCTCAACATTTTCTCCTTTCCTAGCATGTTCATAAGCTCTTTTACCATGTACTCTTTTAGCAGAAAAAATTGGGGGTATTTGCAAGATTTTTCCAGAAAAAACTTTAATTAGCTCATTGATTTGAGCACTGGAAATTTCCTTCATTTCATATTCTTTATCTACTTCAGTCTCAAGATCAAAAGAAGGTGTTGTAGAACCAAGTTGAATTATACCATTGTATGATTTATTTTCATCAATAAAGGATTGAATCTCTTTTGTTTTTTTACCCGTACATAAAACTAAAACTCCTGTTGCCAACGGATCCAACGTACCAGCATGACCAACCTTAATTTTTTTAATCTGAAGTTTATTTTTGATGGCTTTTCTGACTTTACGAACTACATCAAAAGAGGTCCATCCAAGTGGTTTATCAATAATTAAAATTTCCCCTTTTAAAAAGTCGTATTTTTCTTTTACATCCAAAACAATGCATATACAATTGAGGTCAATCCAACAATCGTACAATAGAAAGAAAAGTAAATTAATTTACTTCTTTTAACGATTGAAATCATTAGTTTACAGGCAAGCAGTCCGGTAAAAAAAGCACACAAGAACCCCAAGCCAAGTCCTGTTACATCTAACGAAGAAGTGATGAATTCACCACTAAAAATATCTTTGGTGATTTTTCCGAAGATAAGTGGAACTACCATAAGAAAAGAAAACTTGGCTGCTGATTCTTTATCCACTCCCAATAAAACGGATGTAGCTATGGTAGCCCCAGACCTTGAAATACCAGGAAGAATTGCTATTGCTTGAGCGACACCAATAATAAAACTATTCGAATAGGAGACATCAACATTGGTTGGCTTTGATTTATCAGCAAAATAAAGAACCACTGCAGTTACAATCAGCAT
>JAZADZ010000063.1:0-26252 GCA_036123135.1 Bacteroidota bacterium
GCCCACACAACAGATTCAAAAACAGATAAATTAAGGCCGTTAAAAATATTCCAACTCAACAAATGGGAAGATGAAAATTTATACTGTTTTTTGTCAAAATAATAGTGGTCTCTGTGAGCTGAATACAAATTGGTGTATTTAATTTTCCAAAACTCAGACTCGATTCTTATGTAAGGATATGAGGGGGCAAAATCAGAAAGCAAAAGTGATCTATGCCCATCACCCCAGAAATTTTTTCCATTCCCAAATGATACAAGAAAATACTTACTTAAAACAGCAGATAAGTTAAAATTAAAATCATGAATTTGGAATTTTCCAATTGAATCTTCAGTGATTCCTAATCCTCGAACGGTTCCTCTGTTATGAATAGATGACCGCACATATTCAGAAACCTGTCCTGATCGGAAAATATATCTTGAAAAAAGTGAAATTTTTGGATGTAAATTTACATCACACTGGAGCCCAAATCCAGTGGATAAGTGGGCATTGTTTTCTTTAGAAGAAAGTTTAAAGTCAACATCGACAACAGGAAGAAAAATTGCTTTTGAAGTATTCAGCTCTGAACCGTATTTTAAAACTCCTTTTTGAAAAAGCGAATCAGAAAATTGAACTTTTGAAGAAGCTCTGTAATTGTATGGCTTTGTGATGGAATGAACGTTATTTGATGATTGATATACTTTTGATTCTAATCCATAAAGACGAAGATTATTCCCATAATAATAATGCTGTGCATTTAAAGAAATTGCTATAAAAAAAAATGATATGAGGAGAAAAAACCTGTACATTAAATATCATTTGTTTTTTTAATTGATTTGATGACAATAAATAGTAATGACATCACAACAATTGCAATGGATAGTTGTAGTAAAAAAATAGCGGTTGGGTTATTGATTTCAAAATAGAGTTGTAGGATTAATTGAGAACTAACAATTAGAATTGTGAAAAGATAAAGCAATAAATCTGACCTAGTATGGCTAAACCCATTTCTTGAAAGATGATGGTGAATGTGATTTTTATCTGCAACTAAAGGAGATTTTCCTCTAACTACACGTAAACTAAAAACTCGAATGGTATCAAGCAATGGGTATACTAAAATAGACATAGCAAGAACTGGTTTGTTCAGAAAACTCAGCCAACTTGGAGCATTAGAATAGTCTTCACTAATAGAATTAATCGCTAGCACACAAAGAATTAGACCTATAAGTAATGATCCTGAATCTCCCATAAATATTCTTGCAGGAGAGAAATTAAAAATTAGAAACCCCAACAATGAACCGGACAAGACAAACGCCAAGAGTGATAGTGGAACGTTTCCTGAAAAATAAAAAATATATCCAAAAGCTATGGAAGCCAATAAACCTATCCCAGCTGCTAACCCATCAAGACCATCAATTAAGTTGATAGAATTTATTATTACAATGTAAACGAAGAAGGATAATAAGTAGCTTTGCCATAAATCCAGTTTTTGGAAGATACCAAAAATCCCATGCATGTCATCAATTCTAATGTCCGCCATAATGACTAGAATAAATCCGACAATAAAATGAGCAATTAGCTTTTTGGCTGGAGCAGTTCCTATGATATCGTCTTTAATTCCAACAAAAAATAAAATAATAAGACAGGCTGTAAGCGCTTTAAAGTTGGTAAGCATTTGAGGAATATGGTTGTATTTTTCTGGAAACCACAGAGCATAGGAAAAAATAACTGATCCAAAAATTACTATTCCCCCTATGGTTGGAATGCTCCAACCATGCATCTTTCGTTGCTCCTTTGGTTCATCAACCAAGTGCTTAAGCTTTGCAACTTTAATCAAAGAAGGAGTTGATAAAAAAACAACAATAAATGCACTAATGAATCCTAAGAAAAGAATTAAACTTCCAGTCATGTGTTCTTGTTATTGGTCAATGTAATTGTTTATTAAATTGGTTCTAAACCCAACCATTAAAAAGTTTTCAGGATAGGTTTGAGAGCTTAAAACGTTTGTTCTTCTTGAAAAATTGATGAAAACTTTCATCTGAGTCTGAACATTTAGTAAATAACCCAACTCGATATAAGAAAAATAGTTTCTATGATTCATTAAATCAACAGATGATGATGAGCTTGGTAAGAAAATATCTGCTCCAAGATTAGTCTCACCATAAGTTCTCAAAAAATGAGAAAATTGAAAATTGAAAAGAAATTTTCTATACTCAAAATATCCTTTTACAATCAATTCTGAAATACCACTTCCAATTGGGTGAGCAAGCTCATGTCCATTATGTGAATAGGTCTGTAAAAGTCTTGAACTATCTACGCTGTATGAGAAAGGTTTAATATAGTTGTACTCCATCATTAAATAACTATTGCTAATTTTTATAGGATTTAGCCATTTTAAACCTGACTGAAAAGCGAATCTAGAAGATTCGTGAAGCATTGTTTGGCCATACAGTTCAATCGAACTTAGAAATAATGAAGAAAAGGAAGCACCATAAATTCGATTCATTCCAGATTCGCTGGGATCAATTAATCTAGATACACCGAAAACAGGAGTATAAAACGAAACATCAGGTAAAACACTTCCTTGACTATCATCATATAATTTATGAATTGCTCCTTCAAAAAGACTGAACTCTAAATTTTGATGAATAGAAAAAGAAATCATGTTAAATGACGCAGCTTTTCTTTTGTAAATTGTTTCAGGTGAAATACCTGATCCAGGGCTTCTTTCTCTACTGTGCATCCAAGCACTGATGTGTTTGTATGCAACTTTACCTTTGAAAAAAAGATATTGACCAGAAAAATAAGGATAATTAGGAGCATAATCGCTGAGCAATAAAGAGCGGTAACCGTTTCCAAAAAAATGTCTTCCGTGACCAAACTGAAAATTAATCTCCTTTAAAGGAGCGTATGAAACATAGCCAGAAGCAGTTGCAGCATCAAGACCATAATCCTTAAAAGGTTTTGACCTCCCTATTCCTATACCTATACCCCTTTGATCAGCAATTTCATTGAGGTAATCAGGATAAATCATCTGATTTTCATAGAATCTTGTTTCAAAAGATACTTTTTGTCCAATGTCACCCAAAACTCTAAAACCCCTGGAATTTGTAAAATACCTGTAATCATCATTAGGTGATGAATTTCCAATTGCAAAGTTGAATAATGGATCTGCCTTTAGGCTTACATCACTTTCAACGACATCCAAAACACTTCTTTTAAATACAAAATTGTAAAAAGGAGAATTATTTTGAGATGAGTCAAAATAATAAGCTGAATATCTAATTTGATTAAAACTTTCATTATACGGACGAATTGAACGATGTTTTGTATCAGTTGTTAATCGCTGGTGGAAATTAAATTCTAATGGAAAGTTTTTAGTTTGACAAACAACATACCCTTGCTGAATTACTCCAAAAAAAAAGAAGTATACAAAAAGAGAGAAAGCTTTACTCAGCAATATGTGATTTAGCGTACTCTTCATAAACACTTTTAATTCCACTTTGAAGATCAATTTTATGAGCCCATCCTAACGAATTAAGCTTTGAAATATCCAACAGTTTACGGGGTGTGCCTTCAGGCATATCGGCGTTGTAAAAAATCTCTCCATTGTATCCAACAACTTCACTTATAAGTAAAGCTAGATTTTTAATGGATAAATCATGTCCAGTACCAACATTAATAATTTCACTTGAATGATATTCTTTCATTAAAAATATACAAGCATCCGCTAGATCATCAACATGCAAAAACTCTCTTTTAGGATTTCCAGATCCCCAAACATCAACTGTACTCAGATTATTAATTTTAGCGTGATGAAATTTCTTAATTAATGCAGGTAAAACATGAGAATGCTTTAAATCATAATTATCATTTGGACCGTACAAATTTGTTGGCATAACACTAATAGCATTCATTCCAAATTGATCAGCAAAAGATTGACACATTTTAATACCAGCAATCTTTGCAATTGCATAAGCATCATTGGTTGGTTCCAAATTTCCTGAGAGCAACTCGCTCTCAGAAATGGGTTGGTTGGCAAATTTTGGATAAATACAAGATGAACCTAAAAAAAGTAGCTTATTTACTTCTGTTCTTAATGAAGAGTGAATAACATTGGATTGAATCATCAGATTATCATAAATAAAATCTCCTTTTAAAGAATTATTGGCGGCTATTCCTCCCACTTTTGCAGCAGCTAGAAAAACAAACTTCGGTTTATGGTCATTGAAAAACAGCTTTACTTTTTGTTGATTTCTTAAATCTAAGTCTTCAGATGATGCTGTAATGATGTTATTAAATCCAAAAGTTTTGAGTTTTCTAACTAAGGCAGAACCGACCATTCCGTTGTGTCCAGCAACGTATATTTTATCCGAAAAATCCATCAATCAAAATAATCCTTAATTTCAAAACCCTGCTCTTTGAGAATTTGTTCTTTTCTAAAAATTTCCACGTCGCTTTGAACCATTTCTGCTATCATTGACTTTAAGCCGTAAGTGTGTTTCCAACCCAAAAGTTTATTTGCCCTAGTAGGGTCACCAATGAGTAAATCAACCTCAGTTGGCCTGTAATAATTTTTATCAACCTCAATTAGAACGGAGCCATCTTTGGCATTCAATCCTTTTTCACTATCACCTTCACCTTTCCACTCTATTTTTATACCAACTTCCAAAAATGCAAGCTCACAAAAGTGTCGCACCGTATTTGTTTTTCCAGTAGCTAAAACAAAATCTTCAGCTTTTTCCTGTTGTAACATCAACCACATTCCTCTAACGTAATCCTTTGCATGGCCCCAATCTCTTTTGGCATCTAAATTACCAATGAAAATTTTCTTTTGTTGTCCAAGTGAAATTCTGGCAACTGCACGTGTTATTTTACGTGTTACAAATGTTTCTCCTCGAATAGGGCTCTCGTGATTAAATAAAATCCCATTGCATGCAAACATATTGTAGGCCTCCCTGTAATTTTTAACAATCCAAAAAGCATATAGCTTTGCAACACCATACGGACTACGGGGATAAAAAGGGGTTGTTTCATTTTGAGGTACTTCTTGAGCTAAACCATACAATTCAGAAGTTGAGGCTTGATAAAATTTAACCTTTTCAGTCATGCTTAATATCCGTATTGCCTCCAATAGTCTTAAAGTACCTATAGCGTCTGTATTTGCAGTATATTCTGGTAAGTCGAACGATACCTTAACATGAGATTGAGCAGCAAGATTATAAATTTCGTCTGGTTGAACTTCTTGAATGATTCGTATCAAATTGGTGGAATCGGTTAAATCACCATAATGAAGTTTTAATCGAACATTGTTTTCATGTAAATCTACGTATAGATGATCAATACGACTGGTATTTAAGGATGAGGATCTGCGCTTAATTCCATGAACAGAGTAGCCTTTATCCAATAAAAACTCTGCAAGGTAAGCTCCATCCTGCCCAGTAATTCCGGTGATTAGTGCTGTTTTATTCATGTTCTAAAATTAAGAAACAATAAACCAATTGTTTAGTAAATTCTCTCTGTTGTAAATCATTTCTTTTTGAGTATTATAATCAATTAATTTTTTTCCAGAAAAATTTACAATGGCATGACCTGCTGCAGTATCCCACTCCATGGTTGGTGCAAATCTTGGATATATATCTGCTTTTCCTTCTGCTACTAAACAAATCTTTAGTGAACTTCCCATGGATATCACTTCGATGTCTCCATATTTTTGAACTAGAGAATCAAAATACGCTTTTGTTTCACTAGACTGATGGGATCTACTGCCCACTGCAATAAAGTTTTCTCTGTTGGAAATAATTGGAAGCTTTTGTGTAACGTTATTGTACTTTTTAAAAGCACCTTCTTTAGAGGAAAAATATAAAACTTTGGTAACAGGAACATAAATTACTCCTATTACTGGAATTCCATTTTCAATAAGGGCTATGTTGACGGTGAATTCTCCGTTTCTTTTGACAAACTCTTTGGTGCCATCTAGAGGATCAACAATCCAAAGTCTGCTCCAAGACTTTCTCTCTTTAAAAGGTATCTTTCTGCCTTCTTCACTTAAAATAGGAATAGAGGATTTAGTCAAGATTTTTTCGATTATGGTGTTCGCGTTTTGATCGGCAATTGTTAATGGAGACAAATCGTCTTTTAGAGTAACTGTAAAATCTTGATCGTATATTTTTAGGATTTCTTGACCAGCTAATAACGCAGCTTTTTTGGCCAATTCCAACAGCTCATTATTATTCACTTCCTCTATTGTTTAAATCAAAATTTGAGCGATACCATAACCTTTCATGAATGTAATAAACGGGCATTTTAACAAAAAATTCAATTCCTCCAATTGTTAAACCAGTTGTGGGATCACTAGAGATAATCCAAGCAATTATTGTGGTTGTGAGTGTAGCTAAAATTCTCCAAGTAATGGTTTTTGCCACATGTCTTTTCTTTGCATTTTTCATAAATCTGCTTTAATATCCTGAACCCACTTCAGAAATGTTTTCAATTGGATGCCAAGTGGTTTTGGTCTCCATAAAACTTGAAATAAGGTAAGGGTTTTCGTTACTGGAGTTGTTCCAATTTTGGTTTTCTGAAAAAATTACTCTTTTTAAATTATCTACACTAGCCAATTGAATCTGCTTCATTTCTTCAGGGTCAGTATTACAGTAATAAATTGCATTAATGTCCATGTGAGCGGAAATATGAGAAATTAATTCAGATGATTCTCCTGTTAGAATATTAACAACTCCAGCTGGAACGTCAGAAGTTGCAAGAACTTCTGCCAGTGTAATAGAGCTTAACGGAAATTGTTTTGATGCTAAAGCAACAATGGTATTCCCTCCTGCTAAAGGAGGAAGAATTGAAGAAACCATTCCCAACAAAGAAAAATCATTTGGAGCAATTACTCCAACAACACCAACTGGCTCAAGTAAAGAAAAATTAAAATGACTAGAGGCAACAGGATTCACTGATCCAAAAACTTGGTTGATTTTGTCGCACCAACCAGCATAATACACAATACGTTCCAGAGCTAAATCAACTTCATTTTCTGCCGACCTCTTCGTTTTTCCCATAGAACAAATTTCATCGATAAACTGGCCTTTTCTAGCTTCTACCATTTCAGCAATACGATATATAATCTGAGACCTATTATACGCAGATTTATTAGACCATCCTGCAAACGCTTTTCTTGAGGCAACTACTGCATTTCTAATGTCTTTTCTTGATGATAGACAAATATTTGCAAGAACTTTACCATTATTTTTAAGCGTATAATATCTCCCGGATTCTGTTCTTGGAAACTTACCATCAATAAAAATCTTGTAGGTCTTAAGCACATCAATTCTTTTCGTCATAATCAAAAATTTAAATAAGGGGCTAAACCATGCAATCCACCCTCTCTTCCATGTCCACTTTCTTTGTAACCACCAAATGGAGAGGTAGGATCAAACTTATTGTAGGTATTTGCCCAAACTACACCAGCTCTCATTTTAGAGGTAAGATTAAATACTTTCGATCCTTTATCTGTCCAGACGCCTGCTGATAATCCAAACGGGGTATTATTGGCCTTTGTAATAACTTCATCGATTGTTCTGAAGGTTTGAACTGCCAGAACTGGCCCAAAAATTTCTTCTCTAGCAATGGCATGAGATTGTGAAACGTTGGTGAATAAGGTAGGGGGACACCAAAAACCTTTAGATGGAATCTCACAGCTAGTTTGAAACATTTCTGCACCCTCAGTCTTTCCAATTTTCAAATATTTACTAATCACTTCAAGCTGTTGTTTTGAATTTATCGCCCCAATGTCTGTATTTTTATCAAGTGGGTCTCCAACAACCAAAGATTGCATTCTATCTTTTAATTTTCTGAGTAATGTTTCATAAATTGACTCTTGAACAAATAATCTTGATCCGGCACAACAAACGTGGCCCTGATTAAAATAAATTCCATTAATGATGCCCTCAACCGCTTGATCCAATGGAGCATCTTCAAAAACAATATTGGCTGCTTTTCCTCCAAGCTCCATGGTTGATTTCTTGTTTGTTCCAGCAATTGATTTCATGATTATTTTACCAACTCCAGTAGAACCTGTAAAAGCAATTTTATCAATATTGCTATGATTCACAATTTCTGCACCAGTAGCTCCTGCTCCTGTAACAATGTTTACTACACCAGGGGGCAAGTCAGCTTCTTGTATTAACTCAGCAAGTTTTAATGCAGTTAAAGAAGTCGTTTCTGCAGGTTTTAAAACAACTGTATTTCCTGTGGCTAAAGCAGGAGCAATTTTCCATGCAGCCATCATCAGCGGGAAATTCCAGGGAATAATCTGACCAGCAACTCCAATAGAACTCGGCTTTTGATTCGGAAAAGCATAATTAAGTTTATCTGCCCAACCAGCATAATAAAAAAAGTGAGCTGCTGCAATGGGTACATCAACATCTCTAGATTCTCGAATTGGCTTTCCTCCATCTAACGATTCAACAACAGCAAATTCCCTTGATTTTTCTTGAATCAAACGCGCAATTCTAAAAATATATTTACCTCTCTCTTTTGCACTCATTGATGACCATATACCATCATAAGCTCTTCTTGCTGACTTAACGGCTTTGTTGACATCATCCGTTGAAGCCTCAGCAATTGAGGAGAGTTTTCTCTCAGAGGCAGGATTAATGGTTGGAAAATATTTTCGCTTTTTAGGTTTTACAAATTTTCCGTCAATAAAAAGCTGATATTCACTTTTGATTGAAATATGATCTGTATTTTCAGGTGCAGGCGAAAAATCCCACTTTCCTGAAAATTGTAATTCATCTACCATTTTTGTCATTTATTAATCTTTTGAAAAATAGTCTTTAGATTGATATGCTCCAGTACTTTGTTTCATGAGCTGCATCAAAATATCATTTGCTAAGCTACTTGCCCCAAATCGAAACCATGAATTGGTTAGCCACCTATTTCCTAACGTTTCTTTGACTAAAACTAAATACTGAAGGGCAAGCTTAGCATTGGAGATACCACCAGCTGGTTTCATGCCAACCATTTTTCCAGAGTTGTAATAATAATCCTTAATGGCCTCAAGCATAACTAAAGTTACAGGTAAAGTTGCAGCAGGCTGAATTTTTCCAGTTGAAGTTTTAATAAAATCTGCTCCAGCATAAATGGCAATATCACTTGCCTTTCTTATTTTATCGAAAGTTCCCAATTCGCCTGTTTCAAGAATGACCTTTAAACGAGCCTTTCCGCACACATTCTTAACTGCTGCAATTTCATCGAAAACATATCCATAATCCCCTTTATGAAACCTCCCTCGACTAATTACCATATCCACTTCATCTGCTCCACTTTCAACAGCTATTTTGGTGTCTTCTAATTTAATTTCTAGTGATGAATGCCCACTTGGAAATGCAGTTGACACACTAGCAACTTTTACCTCTGAACCTTTCAATTGATTCACTGCTGTTTCAACAAAATTGGGATATACACAAACTGCAGCAACAGTTGGTAAATTAGGATAATCATCGTGAAGATGCCTAGCTTTATAACACATCTGTTTGACCTTATTATCAGTATCAGCACCCTCTAACGTTGTAAGATCTATCATACTAAGTGCTAATTTCAGCCCCTCGATTTTAGCCTCTTTCTTAATACTTCTAGCTTTGATTCTTGTAATTCTATCCTCTATTCCAACTTTGTCAACTGAGGGAGAGTCTAATGAATTAAAAGTTAGCTTCATATTAAAGAATTTAAAAAATGATATTAACCAAAAATTCTGAATTAATGGTTATATATTTTACTTTTGTTCTCTGTTGGTGCAAATATACTAGAATTGAAAGCAGAAAAAAATAACCTATTCACCTCATTTGATGAAATACTTTCAAAAAAACAAAAAGAAAACAATTTAAATCAGAGAGGTATTTCATTATGGTTGACTGGACTTTCCGGTGCTGGAAAAACATCTATTGGGAATTATTTAGAAAAAAAACTTTTCCAAAATTCTATTATAACTGCTTTTCTTGATGGCGATAACATAAGAACGGGAATCAATAATAATTTAACGTTTAGCGAAATAGATAGAATTGAAAATATAAGACGCATTGCTGAAGTTTCTAAGCTATTCAATTCATCTGCGGTTGTGACCATCAACTGTTTTGTAAGCCCTTTTAAGTCCTCAAGAGAACTAGCAAAAAAAATAATTGGTAAAGAAAACTTTTTTGAAATATTTATAGATACTCCGATTTCTGAGTGTGAAAGAAGAGATGTAAAAGGATTATATAAAAAGGCAAGAGCTGGAGAAATAAAAAACTTTACTGGAATTTCTTCTCCTTTTGAGCCCCCTTTAAATCCTGCGTTAACTATTTCAACTTTCGAAAAATCCATTGAAAAAAGTGGAGATGAATTGTTTAACTACATTTTACCTAAAATCAAATTCGAACAATGAAAGATTACAATTTATCCCATTTAGAAGAATTAGAAGCTGAGTCGATTTACGTAATTAGAGAAGTTGCCTCTCAATTTGAACGACCAGCATTATTGTTTTCAGGAGGCAAAGATTCTATTGTTTGTTACCATTTGGCTAGAAAAGCGTTCTATCCAGCTAGTGTTCCCTTCCCTTTAATGCACGTTGACACCGGGCACAATTTTAATGAGCTATACGAGTTCAGAGATCAACTAATGAAAGATACAAGTGGCAGGCTAATCATTGCATCTGTACAAGACTCCATTGATAGTGGAAAAGTAGTAGAAGAAAAGGGAATTAACGCCAGCAGAAATAAATTGCAAACTACCACACTTCTTGACGCTATTGAGGAAAATAAGTTTGATTGTGCTATGGGAGGTGCTAGAAGAGACGAAGAAAAAGCCAGAGCTAAAGAACGATTTTTTTCTCACAGGGATGATTTTGGACAATGGGATCCTAAAAATCAACGACCAGAGCTTTGGAATATTTTTAACGGTAGAAAACATTTCGGAGAGCACTTCAGAGTTTTTCCAATAAGTAATTGGACTGAAATGGACGTTTGGCAGTACATTAAAAAAGAAAATATTGCCATTCCAAGTTTATACTTATCTCATGAAAGAGATTGTTTTGAAAGAGATGGTGTTATAATGGCTAAAACAGATTTTGTGCAAACAAAAGATTCTGAATCCATTTCAAAAATGCAGGTTCGATTTAGAACCATTGGAGATGCAACTTGTACAGGTGCAGTTCTATCTTCTGCTAAGAATATTGATGAAATCATTCAAGAAGTGTCAGCTTCAAGGATTACCGAAAGAGGAGGACGTTCTGACGACAAACGTTCTGAGGCAGCTATGGAGGACAGAAAAAAAGAAGGCTACTTTTAATATTATGAAAGACAACTATTTAAACATGGATTTGCTTAGGTTTACTACTGCTGGAAGCGTAGATGATGGTAAAAGTACACTTATCGGAAGACTTCTTTACGATAGTAAATCGATATTTGAAGATCAAATGGAAGCAATTGAAAAAGCTAGCCAGCAAAAGGGAGAAGAAAATATAAATCTTGCGCTTTTGACCGATGGACTAAGAGCTGAGAGGGAACAAGGAATTACCATTGATGTTGCCTATCGCTATTTTGCAACACCCAAGCGAAAATTTATCATAGCAGATACTCCAGGACACATTGAGTATACAAGAAATATGGTTACGGGTGCAAGCACCGCCAACTTAGCAATAATTCTAGTTGACGCAAGAAATGGAATTGTCGAGCAAACTAGAAGACACTCTTTTATTGCCTCTTTACTTGGAATTCATCACATCATATACTGTATCAATAAAATGGATCTGGTTAAGTATGATCAAAAAGTATTTAGCTCAATTAGCAGTGAGCTGAAATCATTTAGTTCAAAACTCAAAACAAAAGACATTACATTTATTCCAATAAGTGCTCTCAAAGGAGATAATGTTGTAAATCGTGGTGAAAATATGAACTGGTACAGCGGAAGTACTCTTCTTCATACACTAGAAAATATTCACATTGCATCAGACCGAAACTTAATCGATTGCAGATTTCCAGTCCAATACGTTATTCGACCTCAAAATGAAAAATTTCACGATTACAGGGGTTATGCAGGTAGAATTGAGAGCGGAATTTTCAAAAAAGGTGACCAAGTAATGGTACTACCCTCTGGATTTTCTTCAAAAATCAAGACTATAGATACTTTCGATGGTGAATTATCCGAAGCACATTCTCCTATGTCGGTTGCAATAACCCTTGAGGATGATATTGACATTAGCAGAGGGGATATGATTGTTAGAGAAAACAATAGTCCAACACCTGAACAAAATATTGATCTCATGTTGTGCTGGTTGAGTAATACCTCACTTAAGTTAGGAGGGAAATACACTGTTAAACACACTTCGAAAGAAGCGAGGTGCATAATCAAAAATATCCTCTATAAAGTGGACATCAATACACTTCATAGGATTCAAGATGATCCTAACATTCAAGCTAATGACATAGCAAGGGTTTCTATCCGAACTACCCAACCATTTTTTATTGATTCTTATTCTGAAAATAAAGCTACTGGAAGTGTTATTATCATTGATGAATCCACCAATAATACTGTTGGAGCAGGAATAATTATTTAAAAGCTACTGGATTTTAAATTTAACAGGAAGGGTGAATCGGGAATTCACAGATTTTCCTCTTTGTTTTCCTGGTACCCATTTTGGCATAGATTTCACAACTCGGACAGCTTCTTTATCTAAAGTAGCATGTCTTCCCTTCATCACTTTGACATCTTTAATGGAACCATCTTTGTAAACAACAAACTGGACATAAACTCTTCCTTGTATTCCGTTCTCTCGGGCCATTTCAGGGTACTTGGTATTTTTTCCTAAAAATTCCATCATGGCTTGAAGACCACCAGGAAATGAAGCTTGTTCTTCAACAACATCAAAAATTTCCTCTACTTCAGGCTCTTCTTCCTCCTCTGGAATATCAAGAACAATATTTTCCGTTGATTCTTGGTCAACAATAATGAGTTGAGTTTCCTCTCTTTCATCTTCATCCTCAAGAATCTCAACCTCTTCTGGAGGAGCAGGTGGTGGCGGAGGAGGAGGAGGTGGTGGCGGTGTATTGGGGTTAACTTCAATAACTTCTTCGTCTTGGATGTCTGATAACTTAGAATCAATGGTAGCACCAGCAATGTCTATATTATTGTACTCCACCAAACAAAACATTGTAGCCATAATAACAACTAATCCAGTAAGCACATAACCAGTCCTTGTGATGGAGTCATCACTGTTAACATTGCTATTTTTTTTTGATTCCATTACTGTTTTTTTAGTAAAGTTAAAAGATTTTAAATAACGATTAAATTCTATTCAAAAATCATTCCAATTTAGCTAGTTTTTTTGATCCAAAAAAAACAAATGTCGTTAAAACACCAAGAAGATTTGAGATGAAATCACCAACGTCTCCAAATCTTGATTGTATGAAATAATGTTGAACTAATTCGATTAGCAAACCTAATATTAAACAGTAAAAAAAGATGAATAGTATTTTGTTGGTGTGTTTTCTAAATTTAATGAGGCCATTGTTTTTTCTTATGAGCAGAAAGAGCGTCGATTGAATGAAAAACAGAAAAAAGTGAATCCATTTGTCCAAGTGAAGGTCCTTGAAAATAGAAAACTTTGGAATACCATTTGAGGGAACAAAACACACTAATAGAATAAAAAGAGACCAAAGAAAAGCAATGAAATAGTTGGATTTTAATCTATCCAATTAATTCTTCATATTGACCTGCTTCAAGAAGGGATGCTACAGCACTTGAATCAGCTATTTTTACTTTAATCATCCAGCCTTCCCCGTAAGGATCTTCATTTACCTTTTCAGGATTTGACTCTAAAGATTCATTAAATTCTAGCACTTCTCCTGCAATAGGCATAAATAAATCAGAAACAGTTTTTACTGCTTCAACCGTTCCAAAAACTTCTTCTGCATCTAATTCTTCATCGACTGTTTCAACCTCAACATATACAATATCACCTAATTCTCCTTGGGCAAAATCTGTTATACCAATTGTTGCCACATCGCCATCGATACGAATCCATTCGTGATCCTTTGTATACTTTAAATCTGTAGGTACACTCATACTAAAAAGTTAAAAATTAAAACTTTACGAACTTACAAAAAGTACTAGAGTATAAAGCCATTTTTTCTAATAAATTCAATTGCTAAAGCTGAAATCTCAGTGCAAATCCAGCATTTGTATTTGCAGTAGGAAAAGAGGTTGATACAAATGGAGTATTTACGATTCTATCAAAATATAACCTAACCATTAATTGTTTACTTAAATTGTAATCACCAGAAAATTTAATTGATACCATCCGCTGTCCAGCAGTAGCCTGATTTTGATTTTCTATTATTTTTCTAGTTATAGTTTTATTGTCTCTTACCGAAACATCTAGTCTTAACCTCAAATCGCTAGGCTCAATTTTCTTATTTCCAAATTTAAATGGTAATTGTAATTTTCGCCATGTGTACCCTGAACCCAATACAAATTCACTTCCCTTGATTTCAGTAATCTGATTATTGGAGAGGCTTAAAGCAATATTTCTATCTTTTTTCATCTCAAGTTTTACCATAACCTCATTTTTAAGCGTTAGATCCATGCCAATTAATGGGGAAAATTGTTCTAATATTGACATACTCATGATTTGCTTCTCGCTTATAAAATTTCCTGCCATATCCAATTCAGTGGCATTTCCTTGATTGTCAAATCGACCATTTAAATTAGTCGTGTAGTTAGAAAGCGTAAAATTTGATCGATATGCATGAGAAAATGATAAATTTTTAATGTATTTCTTTAAAAATTTAAGCTTTGCAAGTCCATCAAAAGTCACTCTCCAGTTGGGAAGAGGTATTTTTTGTCCAAATGGATTAATGGTTTGAAGCGTTGGATCAATACCCTTGTAAGCACATAAAAAAGCTCCAATTATAACATCTTGTTGTGCACTTCCATAACCTCCTGCATAACCAGATTCACTTAATGAAGTATCTGAGTATGGATTTTGAGTTCCTAAAAGTGTTGAAACATCAGTCCGAAGGGCTAGGAGATTGTCAAAAATAGCATTGGTTAAGGTTGAATCTGACCCTTTATCAGCTGCAAAGGCAGTTCCCCAAGTTATGATTGAACTACTAAAGGAACCTGTATATTGATTATTCACTAAAGCAAATGCATCGAAGTCATCATCCCATCCCAAATTCGAATTTCTGTTTTCCATGAAATTTCTATCTGCTGTAATATCGATCCGAAGACTATTTATAGGCTTAATTGATGCTTTAAAGTTCATGTTTTCGGTATGATTAACAACATACTGTGTACTTATTAAACCGTAGTTGGAAGTATCCACCATCCAATTGTTATTGTAAGCATGATTGGCAAAAATCATTCCTGTTCTTTGACCCAATAAATCCCTTTCTTGATACCCTCCAGCAATAAATTCTAAGCTTGGACCTGCCCATTGATTGTCCATTCCTAATATGTTGGTATAATTAGAATATCCTGGTAACATTATTCCATCATTGGTGGTAAATGTTCCAGTAACATTTTTCACTGACATTATAATTCTTGCAAGCTGTTCAAGAATGTTGAACTTGTCATCGTCTTTATCGTCCTTATTTTTCTTTTTACCCTTCTTGTTTTTCTTGTCATCGTCTTTTTCTTCTTTATCATCTGAATCTTTGGACTTGGAATTCCTACCTCCAGCTGATCTACTAACAGCTCGGCTTCTACTGTTTCTTCCTCTACCACCGTATTTTTTATTTACCTTTTTTAAGTAGGGAACTTTATTATATAATGTGGTAAAATTCAATTTTCCGTTCCAAACAACAGCTCTGGAGTTCTGAACTACATTACCAACATTTAATGTATCGTTTACTAATGCTAATGGAGCTCTAGTCCAATCAAAGTTACCAGTATATCTAGTAGAAAGTGTAATCCAATCAGTAAGAGGAAAGGATTTAAAAGGCCATTTAAAAGTAACATTGGCTATATGGTTGTAATTCATCGTTTCTCCAAAATTGGAAAAGCTTTTTTGAAGTGAATCCGATGCAGATTCTCTTTCGTAGCCGAAAATTCCATAATCTACTTGCCCAGGCGTTTCGTTAATGAACGCCCTATTCATTGCTTTTATATCAATCTGCAAGCTTTTTGTAATGTCATATTTAAAATCATAATCCCTATCCCAATTGAACGTTTTGCTGTATTGAGGAACTTCAAAATTTTCTCCACCTGGAAAATTGTAGCGAGTAGAAAAAATATTATAAGTTCTGTTAATGGATGAACGAATTGCAATCTGTTTTGGAGCAAGGAAAAAATTGATGTCTTTAATGGGCCTTAACCATTTTGATTTACGTATAAATTTTATTTTTTTGAACGGCTCAATGGGTTTGGGATTATTGTTAAATCCATAATTTATACTAGCCAAGTAGTTTCTTTGCAAATCCATTCTTGTATTAATATCGCGATGGTGAAACTCGTTAAAAGAATAGGATACACTAAAATTTGAGATGTTCCAAAATCTTGGTTTTTTGTCTTTTTTATTTCCTGATTTATCAATTCGGACATTAGTGAAATTAATTGACCTTCTTTCAGTTAAATCAATGCCATCTCCAAGTCTATTTTTCCATTCAGTATCTTCCTCATCTGCTTCCTGTTGAAATATCAAATCTGGATTCAAAGGATCATACAAAGGTTTAATAACGTTTCTTGAATATCCTACAAACATTGGAAGTCTAACACCTGATTTTTCTCCAAAGAATTTACCAAGTCGAATTGTACTCGATGCATCAACTCCATAGATGAATTCTTGCTGACGCTCACTGACTCTTTTTTCAATACTTCCAAAGCCAGGAGTAGAATAATTTCCTGAAAAAGAAACATCAGCAAAATCAGCAAGGTTTGCATTAATTCTTCCTATTGCTGCCCATCCACCATTTTCATTGAAATCACTCAAACGCAGTTCATTCACCCAAACTTCAATGCACTTCTCAAGTCCATCGTCAGGTTGCCACTGATTAGATGGATCGTCATTTTTTGGATTCCGAATTCCAATCATAATAGTTTTCATGCCCTGAAGATTGGGATTACCTATAACGGTAATGTTTCTTGATGGATCCTCAGGGTCTAATTCAGTATATCTTTCTAACACATTTAATCCAGCACCATTTCTAGTAACTTTAACCTGTTTAAGACTGTTGAGATTTATGACCATATTGTTTGACTCAGGCCAAACTGAGGAGGAGGAGTGTTCATTCCAAGGAGATATTTTTAAGGGCATTTCATATTCATAATAATTAGAAATAAAGTCTGTTCCAAGTCGGACAAATACCGTTGCCTCATCATCAAAAACAGGATTTAAATCGTCGTTAGATTCAGCATGAACGAACATCTGAATTTTGTTGTAATTGCGAACGTCGAAATTTACATTTCTATATGCTGCTCTAGCATCACCGTCCTGAAGACCACAAACATCCAATACTAAGCTTTGCTCATTTTGCTGAGCAAGGTTTGCAGTCTGAAAATTGGTTTCTCGAATAATTCCATCAGGAAGAACGTAATGAATGGGCTCCCTGTTTCCATTATCTTCAATGTTTACAGCACTTATGTTAAAGGTTGTATTGGACTCTTCAGGCTGAAGATACTCACCATCTGTAAGCAGTGATCCTAAATATGCCCTCCACTCACCTCTTATTAATTCCATTCTTGCAAAACGAAGCACCACTTCTTCGTTCCAACCTTGCATAAATAATCGAATAAATCGAATGGACCTAAAGTCTTGAATTCCATTAACACGTTTTGAAAATTCTCTCAATGGAACTCTAAACTGATACCAATATACCTGCTTTCCTGTTCTTTCATCTGTGGCTAAAATTCGATCAGTTATAAAATTGGTTCCCACAACCATGTTTTGTGGCTTTAAGTCAAGTTTGTATTGGAAATAGCTTTCTGTTTCGTTAAGATTATTGTCTTGATTGATGTCCTCAACATTGGGAAGTGTAGAAGCTGAAGTAGCATATCCGTCTGCATTGTAATTCTGAGACATTTCGGAAGTTGGTGAATTGCCATCTGGATTATTGTATTGTTTATATCTTCCCCGAATACTAACTTCATCGTTATCGTAATTATCATCTCTAAAATAATTGTAATTATCTGAGGATGGATCGTCCAATAGATTTGATAAAGCAGCTGGATCTGTAACAATTGATTGAAGGTCAGAGATGTAATTACTATAAAATGAGCTCTCAAGATTATCTCCCATACCATCTAAACCAACATCTTGGAAGATTCTTGAATCTAGATTATTATCGAATGCATTCACAATAACTTGAGTCGTAGGAATATAGCCCCAATCAGTTGTAGTCAAATCTTGAGAAGTATAATCTCCATTGGTTGGCAATCCGTTCTCAAATGCTTTCCTTCCATCTCTAAGAATATCTTCAGAAATATTCCCCAGGTTAAAATACATCTGACCTCCTGTACTATTTGGAGAATCATCATTAGAGGCAGGTTCTCCTAAACTATTTGAAGTGGAAGAATTAAAAGGATCCATCATCCAAAATTGGATAAATTCGATATTCGCTGCCTCAAAATCATTTGTGGTTAGTGTTCTCATGATACCGCCCCAACGAGTTGACGGATTTACCAATTCACCAAAATTATCAATGCCTGAAGAGTAGCTTGAGGAAAATGCATCGTAATTGTAGGGTCCTTTTTCTTTAGGGTAGAATGCAATGTCAAATACTGGAATGTTCTGTAATTGACCCGTACTTAATTGTTTATTTGGGAACACTTCGTTCACCAAAACCTGACGCATGGTGTGATCCTCCTGTAACTGTGATCCCCTAATGTGACTTGGAGTTAAATTGTTGTCGTTGTGAAAGAGAGGATCTATCACGTACCAAGCAATCTTAGCTCTATTTTTTCCACTATTAATGTCGTCGTATAAATCTGCCTCAGGAAATAAATCTGGCTGGCCTTGGGGAACTGAAGAAAGAACCCATGTGTTAAATGTTCTAATATCAATGGCACTCTGGCTTCCCTCAAAATCATCTATGTAAGAAGTGCCATTTTCACCGCTAACATTAATGGCCCTATTGTGCCCAGGAATTAGGGTAGCCACCTCTCCAGAAAAATTTACAATGGATTTCTCTTTTGTTTCTATGAATGGAAGTTTATCAACAAGCTTTGTTAGGAAAGGAACTTCTTTTCTAAATCCTCCATCTAACCCAAGCATTGTATTGGCTATGGGTTCGTCTCCAATGTTTACCTTTTGGGTTAGCGGTTTCTCCGTGAGTCTAAGAATAGTAGCTCCAATATTGGCATCTTTGTTGATTTTGTAATCGAGGTGTGTTCCCATGAGGGACTTTACCTGTATGCTAAAAAGTGAATTGCTTTCCAACGAGATCTTAATTGGTGTACCTGAACTTAGAATACCATCATCCAAAATTTTAACTCTACCAAGATTGTAATCTACAGTGTATTGTGCTCCTTCCATTAAAACCTGCCCACCAGCTGTAACAACAACAGATCCTTGAGGAATATTCATGGCATTTAAAGAGATTTCTGAGCTAACAGAAGATTGATATACTCCTTTTATTTTGTATCTATTGAGCTCTGGGATTTGTTGAGCAGCCGTTTTAGTACTGTCATACAGTTGCTGAAATACAACAGTATTTCGAACTGCTTGAGAGATTCCTTTGTCTGCTAATTTTTTATCTATTGTAGCTCCAAAAGGCTCAATGGTAGTAAAATACAACCTACCATTTCTAGGATTTATAGTCCCACCGTTAGAAATTCTTCCTTGATTTTCAACAATTGGAAGAAAATCAAATAGACCATCTGCATAGGTAGCTTGCTGCTGGTTTAAACGATCTAGGTCTACCATTTGAATGAGTAGTTTGTCGTCAACTCCAGGTTTTGGAATGTAATTTATATCAACTGAAGTAGATGGGTTGTTGTACCATATGTCAAGTCTGAAGTTTGTAGCATCAATTTGATATGCACCAAGAGAATACACATTTTTCATCATTAAATCCCATAGTTTTTTTACAGGATTTCGGACAGTAGATTTTAAAAGCTTCAAGTACAGGGCATTTTGACCTGAAACACCGTCAGTTGACAATTCACCCACCTGATAGGTTTGACCATTGTAGGTATATTGATAAGCGACTCCTAGAACTTCATCATTGTTGAGGGACTGATTCAATGAAATAAAACCCAAAACAGCGTTGTAAGTATACTCATTGGAGCTTAAAAGCCTTGCATTTTCTAGCTTCTCATATTCAACGCTTTGTTCCATATTATAATTTGCCCCAGAAAGCTCATTACTTGCATTTACGTAATTTCTGATGTTTCCATTATTTTGAAAAGTTTGGTAAAGAGAATTGTGATTGTTATCCGGAAGATTGTAAGCGCCAGATTGCCAAATAGGATTCTCAAGAACATTAGGATTAACTTCGCCTAAATCAGAGAAAGCAATTACATTTCTAGTTTCATTGAAATCATTTGTCCGGTTGGTTACCCAAACTTCAATGCGCTGAATTTGAACACCAGACATTACAACTGGAAGAGTTCTCATGGAATTATCGTAGCTATCTCGGAAATAATAACTCAAGAAAAAATGTCGATTCTCCTCATAGTTGTCGGCATAAATTTCAAAATCATTGACCTGTGCACCGCCTGCGACTTCAATTTCTTTTTTCTGACCTTTCTGTTGAGATAAAACAGTTGTAGCAGTTAATCTTCCAAACTTCAGTTCTGATTTTACGCCGAATAAACTCTGGCTACCAGAAATTAAGGAACTATTCAATGGCATGCTAACATTTCCGGCTTCCAGCTTTTGGACAATGTCATCTTCCTCACCAGAATAATCTAATTTGAGCTGATTTTCAAAATCAAAAGTTGCCTCTGTATTATAATTGAATCCTATTTGCATTAAATCTCCAATCTTCCCAGTAAGATTCATTTGTATTTTTTGATCAAAATCGAAGGTGGTTATTCTTCGCTGCTTTTCAGGAAGAACAGGATTATCTGTTCTTGAAGAATTAATCCCAAAGCTAAGCTCGGCAGACCCTTGAGGACGTATTTCAACAAAATCACTCCCAAAAAGTTTTCTAGCCCCTGGAATATTAAGTTTTGGAATTGTGCTTTCGGTTTGGCGATATGCTTCAGACTGTTCATCCATTTTATTCTGCCAGAAACCTTCAATTTGCTGACTATTTTGATACTCAAAATATTCTTCCATTGTCATGGTACTTGAATACCTGTAAATAAGAGAATCTCCAATAAATGAACTAAAAATATATTGCTGTGAGATTGGATCGTATTCTACCTCGTTTCGAATGTTTAAGGGGTCTTCGAAATCAATTTGACCTCCTCCGTTACTAATTGGTCCGTAAGAATCATCAATTGGAAATTGTAAATCAACCTCAGGTGAATCAAGCTCCAATACAATTTCATTGAATGATTTGGAATAGATGCTCCCAATACTAAAAAAAACTGCTAAAAAAGCAGTTATTACACAATATTTTAAACTGTTAAAGTGGCTCAAGTCAATACATAATCAATGGAAACTATAGACTCTTAAGAGTTTTCTTTATTAAGCTTTCTATAGTTATTTCCATTTCTCCTTCGCTGAGTAGGTTGTCGATAATTTTTTCTGCTTTCTTTTTATCGACTCCCAAAACAGCCAAAGCTGATAACGCTTCATTCTTTATTGTATTGTTCTGAGAATGAGAAATTTGATGAGTAATTTCAAACTTACTTACCTTGTCCTTTAAATCGATGATTATTCTTTGGGCAGATTTTGAGCCTATTCCCTTGATTTTCTTGAGCAATTCAACGTCCTCAGACAAAATTGCAGCAACTAATTCTTCTGGCTTTAAAGAAGATAAAATAAGCATTGCAGTACTGGCACCAACTCCTGAAACATTGATGAGCGCTTTAAACATTTTGCGTTCTTGATCAGTGGAAAAACCATACAGCAGTTGTGCATCTTCACGAACAACAAACTGTGTTAGAAGTCTGACCCTTCCCTTTTCAGGAACTTCACTGTAAGTATTCAGGGTAATATACAACAGATATCCAATTCCATTGACATCGATAATTACGTAAGCTGGATTTTTTTCTTCTAAAATTCCATCAATGTGTGTGATCATATTCGTTTATTTTCTTGTTTGAACATCAACTACTGCAACTGTTATCATATTTAAGATTTCTCTAACAGATGAGCCTATCTGTAAAATATGACAGGGCTTTTTCATTCCCAATAGTATTGGACCAACTGCCTCAAGTTGATTCATCTCCTTGACCAATTTATAGGCGATGTTACCTGCGCTTAAATTGGGAAAAATTAGTGTGTTGGGTTTTTTATTTGAAAGGTTTGAAAAAGGAAAATAATCTTTAATCATTTCCTTATTCAAAGCAATGTTTGCTTGAACCTCACCATCGACAATTATTTGTGGGTGATCTTTGTGAAGTTTCTGAACAGCTTCTCTCATTTTCACTGCATCTTCACCTTCTGTAGAACCAAAATTTGAATAACTAAGCATTGCTATTTTAGGCTGAATTTTAAATCTTTTAATCATCTTATTGACCAATAAAGTGATGTCTACAATTTCATCGACTGAGGGGTTTAGGTTAACAGTAGTGTCAGCAAAAAAATATGGGCCCTCTTTAGTAATTAAAATATACATGCCCGCAATCTTATTTACTCCGTCATCTACACCAATCACTTGAAGTGCTGGCCGAATGGTATCTTTGTAATTTCTTGTTAAACCAGAAATCATAACATCTGCCTGACCGGTCTCAACCATAGCTGAAGCAAAATAATTTCTCTCCCTCATCATTTTTCTGCATTCATACAGCGTAAGTCCTCTTCGTTTGCGTTTTTCAAATAAGATATCGGCAAATTCATATCTTCTTTGCTCCTGAGTTTCCTCTCTTGGATCTATAATATCACATGAACCAAAATCCAATTTATATTCATCAATTAGCTTAAAAATCTTATCTCTTTTTCCCAAAAGAATAGGAATTGCAATGCCTTCATCAAATGCTACTTGCGCAGCCTTTAGAATTTTGTAATGGTCTGCTTCGGCGAAGACTACTTTTTTAGGACTTCTCTTCGCTTTTTCGGTTATGTTTCTTATTAATTTATTGTCTAAACCAAGTCTTGTTTTTAGCTCCAACTCATAAGACTCCCAGTCCTCAATTTTAATTTTTGCTACTCCAGAATCCATTGCAGCCCGAGCTACGGCAGGAGCAACAGAGTAAATTAATCTTGGATCCAACGGTTTTGGAATCAGCTGAGTTCTTCCAAATGTGATATTTTTTGCATCGTATGCTTCATTTACTTCGTCAGGAACAGGTTCCTTTGCAAGAGCAGCAATGGCATTTACCGCTGCAAGCTTCATTTGTTCGTTGATACAAGTTGCTCTAACATCAAGTGCTCCCCTAAAAATGTATGGAAATCCAAGTACATTATTTACTTGATTTGGATGATCAGATCGTCCGGTTGCCATTATTACATCCTCTCTAGCATCAATAGCATCAACATAGGCAATTTCTGGATCAGGATTAGCAAGAGCAAAAACGATTGGATTATCTGCCATAGCTTTTATCATTTTTTTAGAAACGATATTTCCTTTTGATAGTCCTAAAAAGACATCTGCTCCCTGAAAAGCTTTTTCTAAAGAAATGGCAGCTTTAGTTTGAGCAAAAATTGCTTTATTTTCATCGAGATTTTTTCTGTTTTTTGTAATTAAACCTTTTGAATCGAACATGAAAATCATTTCCTTCTTAACTCCCAAAGACATGTATAGCTTAGCGCAGGAAATGGCGGAAGCACCAGCTCCACTAATGACCACTTTAATTTTTTCAATCTCTTTTTCAGCAATCAACAAGGCATTTACCAAAGCAGCTGCTGAAATGATTGCAGTACCGTGTTGATCGTCATGCATCACTGGAATTTCCAATTCCTGCTTTAATCTCTTTTCAATTTCAAATGCTTCTGGTGCCTTGATATCTTCAAGATTAATCCCCCCAAAAGTGGGTGATATTGATTTTACTGTATTTACAAACTCATCCACATTTGAAGAGTCTATCTCAATATCAAAAACATCAATGTCAGCAAAAATTTTAAACAATAGCCCTTTTCCTTCCATAACTGGCTTTGATGCTTCAGGACCAATGTCACCAAGGCCAAGTACTGCCGAACCGTTAGAGATAACAGCTACCAAATTTCCTTTAGAAGTGTATTTGTAAACGTCTGCTTTATTATCGCTAATTTCAAGGCAAGGCTCGGCTACTCCTGGTGAGTAAGCCAAAGATAAATCTCTTTGAGTTGTATAAGGTTTTGTTGGAACTACCTCAATCTTTCCCTTTCTTCCAGACGAATGGTAATCAAGAGCTTCTTTTTTAAGCGATTTCATTGAAAATTTTGATTACAAAAAAGTAAAGGTAAAAATAAGACTCAAACAGCTATCTATAATAGGTTTATAATTGACAAAAAGAAATGATTTTTTAACTTTAAGTAAATGAAAAAAAAATTAGTGGTTTTCTCTGGCGCAGGGATAAGTGCTGAAAGTGGCTTAAGTACATTTAGAGACAATGATGGTCTATGGGAAAACTACAACATAAATGAAGTTGCAACCCCAGAAGCTTGGGAGGAGAATCCTAAATTAGTATTAGATTTTTACAATTTAAGAAGAAAAAATGCTTTTGAAGCACAACCAAACTTAGCTCACAAGTCCATTTCAGAACTTGAAACTCATGTTGATGTGACGGTAATAACTCAAAATATTGATGATCTTCACGAACGTTCAGGATCTTCAAATGTAGTTCATCTGCACGGAGAAGTAAAAAAAGTTCGAAGTACTGGAACAAACAAACTGTATGATTACGGATCACACCCACTTTATTTAGGTGACGTTTGTCCAGAGGGCTACCAATTACGCCCTCATGTTGTATGGTTCGGAGAAGAGGTTCCAAACTTAGGGCTCGCTCAAGAAATAATATCTACTGCCGATTTCCTGATTATAACTGGTACATCACTTAATGTATATCCAGCAGCTGGTTTGATATATGCTGCTAGAGAAGATGCTAAAAAATTTTTAGTTGATTTGAGTTCAGAATTAAGGAATAACTCAATTAAAAATTTAATCACCTTCAAAGAAAAAGCCACAATCGGAATCCCAAAAGTGGCTGAAATAATAAAAGAGGATGTAAAAGCAACTAATGCTTTATAATAAGTCGTTGTGTTTGAAGTGTATTTTGACCATCTGACAAAGAAACAAGGTATACACCTTGGTTCAAATCAGAAACGTCCATTTCTGACGATCTATTTGAAAGAGTGTTTAATTGTCCTTTTATTACAGTTTTACCAATTACATCTACAACAGAATAGGTTAAATTTGATTGATTGTTATGCAAACCATCTAATTGAATCACAAGAACATCACTCGCAGGGTTTGGGAAAAGTTTAAACTCAATGAGATCATGAATACTATTATCAGAAACAGTACATGGACCTGAGCTATGAATAAATCTGATGTTGATGCTTGCAATCGCAGTATTTAAATCGTTTACATTGTAAAACTCATACCTCATTAATGAGCATCCATCTAGGTTCATTGGTTTGTAGTGTCCACTAAAGGATCTTACAGTATCGTTACCACTAGCACTACCACTAGGATCAAAATCTTCAATCATTTGCACTCCACCAACAGAAATAAAGGCAGAAGGGTTAACTCCAGCAACATCATAAGCCATAGGGCATATTTTCCAACAGGTTACATTTTCAGTTCCTGCAAGTACATCAACTTCAATTTTTTTACACTTTAATGATAAATTTTCCGTTCCATTGTTAATCAACCACAGGTATTTTACAATTTCAAAATCCGAAGGATTTCCAGATTTATCAATGGTTGTATTGTTGAGATCGGTAGTTAAATCAGATGGTTCTACAATTGAAATTTGTGCGTTTACAGCAAACGACATGAAAAAAATGACGAAAAACAAAACTAACTTTTTCATATTCTAAAATTTTATTATTAACAGACAACCATAGTTGGATATGGTTGTCTAATATAAGGTAAATTAAACAACCCCTCATTTAAATTATTTTGAATTCAAATTTAGGAATCCAATAATAAACCCCTAGATTGTTTCAAAATAACCAAATGAATGTTAAATTTACGTTCTTATTAATATTAATGTTTAACTGAATTAACAATTATGAAAAAAATTTTATTCTCTTTAACTGTTGC
>JAZADZ010000064.1:0-12285 GCA_036123135.1 Bacteroidota bacterium
GGAATTTCTATTCATCCAATTAATGAGAGCTTTGGTATGATTACTTCAAATAGAGCTGATGGATTTGGAGACGACGATGTTTACATTGTTCATTTCACGAATCTTGAACCTTATGTTAAAGGGTTTGTTTTGGCCGAAGACGGTTCTAAACAAGATCATGCCATAGTGCGTTTATTAGACTCTCTGAATAGAGAAATTACACAACTTGAAACAACTTCAACCGGAATTTATCGATTTGATCTTGATAATAATACGAAATATGAACTTAAAGCTTCAATTGTTGGCTATGCTGCTGAAAAAACAATTGAAACAAATGGAGATTGGGCTGGAAATGAAAGACAAGATTTAAATTTAATTCCTGTAATAACCATTCAAGGTTATGTTTCTGACGAAAATGGACTTAAGGTACCATCAGCTAAAATGGAGCTCTTCAACAACGACGATAGCCTTTTAATCACCATTAAAACAGATACAAACGGATACTTTCAATTTGTTGCTGATAAAAATAAAAACCATCTCATTATTGCATCCAAAGGAAACAAAACAGGCAACCTCTCCATACTTACCAGCGATGATTATGCAACAGATTCATTGTGCAACCTAACCATTTTTAATCCTAATGCATTTGTCGAAGGTATCGTATATGGATTAGATAGCAACACTGTTGCTAATGCAATTGTTCGATTGTTTGATTCATCCAATGTCGAGATTGCAAGAACCATCTCAGATGAAAATGGTTTTTATCATTTTGACATGTCAAGCAATAGAAACTATAGAGTTATTGCCACAAGATCCGGGGAAATTGATGATGAAAGTATATACACTGGGAAAGATTGGGAAGGAAACGAAAAAAGAGATCTCTATTTACACACCCATCCAACAGCACAAGGTAAAACCATAACCAATGGGGATGTTTTCATTTCAGATGCTAAAATTGAGCTCTACTCAAAACAAGGAGATCACCTATTAACCATTTTTTCGAACGATACTGGCTATTATCAAATTGCACTTCTTGACGACTCGTTGAATAATCTTAAAGGCTCCAGTGGATCGCTCTCAGGTGAAATAACAATATTAATAGACTCTAACTTTGACACTTTTGCAGAAAACGATATACTCCTAACCAATTATACTGAAGAAGTAACCTATGTATTTGGAAAAGTACTTGACGAAAATGGAATACTAATTCCAAATGCTGTAGTAAAACTATTTGATGGTGATGGACAACTAATTGGAACCACTTACTCCGATTCAATTGGAAATTATCAGTATAAGTTAGAGAAAAATCAAAACTACCAGATTATTGGTGCAACAGATGGATTTGAAGGACTTGAAAATATATTCACTGGAGAAAAATGGAATTCTGACACACCTACTGATATTGTACTACTTCCTGTTGGATTTGTTTCTAAAGGTGAAGTGGTGGATTCCAATTCTGATCTTCCTGTAGAAGGGGTAACCGTTACATTATACAACAATGAAACTGAGAAAAAAGTCATCACCACAACTGATTTTAAGGGTTTTTTTGAAATAAAATTAAGTCCAAATACCAATTACACCCTAAAGTTATCCATGGATGGATATTATCCTAAAACCATAGAGCTTGCAATGGGGGATAAAATTCCTGAAAAAATTGTGCTTGATAAGGAAACCATCGACATTGAGCCCTCTCCGTTTGTAGTTGAACCTATTTATTTTGAATATGATAAATATTCAATACTTGAAGCATCAAAACAAGAACTTGACCTACTTGCAAAAAAACTTATCAGTGAAAGAGACACAATTATTGTAATCTCCTCTTATGCCGATTGTAGAGGTGGAAATCAGTACAACATCAATCTTTCAAAAAATAGAAGTAATGCTGTTAGAAATTATCTTATTTCTAAAGGCGTTTCATCTAAACAAATACAAACTAAATCACTTGGTGCAACCAATTTTGTAAACAATTGCTACCAAGCTGATTTGTGTTCTGAAAAGGAACATAGCCTGAACAGACGCTCTGAGTTTCAGTTTATTTCAACCAACAAATAATTTACACAGAAACCATATCTTGATTCATTGGTTTATTGAAAATAAATCAACGAAAAGAATATCTTTGCGGAAATTTTATCCAAATGTCTGAAAAAACTGTTCGTGTCCGATTTGCTCCTAGTCCAACAGGTCCACTTCATATGGGAGGAATCAGAACTGCACTCTATAACTATCTTTTTGCAAAAAAAAATCAGGGCTCATTTATTCTTAGAATTGAAGATACAGATCAGGGCCGTTATGTTTCTGGAGCAGAGCAATACATTATCGACGCTCTAAATTGGTGTAAATTGAATCCAGACGAAAGCCCTGTTAACCCTGGAAAATATGGCCCCTATCGGCAATCTGAAAGAAAACAAATGTACCGCCAATACGCAGATTATTTAATTGAAAAAGGATTCGCCTATTACGCATTTGACACTCCAGAGGAGTTAGAAAATATGAGAGCCTTAGCGAAGAAAGCTAAAATGCCCAATTGGCAATACAATGTAATTTCCAGAAATTCCATGGTTAATTCACTCACGCTTTCCGAAGATGAAACCAATAAAAAGCTTGCTAATGGTGAACCATATACCATTAGAATTAAAATGCCAAGAAATGAAGATGTTCGTTTTTATGATGAGATTAGAGGATGGGTTGTAGTCAACACCAATAATATGGACGACAAAGTAATATTTAAAGGGGATGGGATGCCTACTTATCACTTGGCCAACGTTGTTGACGATTATTGTATGGAAATTTCACATGTCATTAGAGGAGAGGAATGGCTCCCTTCTGCTCCACTACATGTGCTGTTGTACAAGTATTTAGGATGGGAAACCTCCATGCCAAAATTTGCACATCTTCCCCTAATTCTCAAGCCTGACGGAAATGGGAAACTAAGTAAAAGAGACGGTGATCGGCTAGGTTTTCCTGTTTTTCCACTTGAATGGAAAGATCCAGTGTCAAATGAAATTTCGTCTGGTTATAAAGAAAATGGATATTTCCATGACGCTTTTATTAATATGTTGGCCTTTCTGGGTTGGAACCCTGGTGACTCAAGAGAAATATTTAATTTAAATGAACTCATAGAAGCTTTTTCTCTTGAGAGAGTTGGGAAAAGTGGAGCAAAATTTGATCCAGACAAGACCAAGTGGTTTAATCAGCAATACTTGAGAGCTAAATCCAATACTGAACTTGCATCACTTTTGAACAACAATCAAAAAATTGATGCTGACAATTCCTTTATTGAAGGTGTAGTAAATCTTATGAAGGAACGCGCTTCTTTCATTGATGAGCTTTTAGCAGACGACTATTTTTTCAATGCTCCTGAGAATTACGATGAGAAAACACTAAAAAAGAAATGGAAGGACAATACGTCTTCAAACATGAAGATTCTCAAACAAAAACTTATTTCACTTAACTCTTTTGATGCAGAAACTATAGAGCAAGGATTTAAAGATTTTCTTGATGAAAATAATTTAGGCATGGGTGCTGCCTTACCTAACTTCAGATTACTTGTTACCGGAAAAGGAATGGGTCCATCAATGTTTCAGATTGCAGCATTACTGGGAAAGGAGGAAGTACTGTCACGATTTGACAGTGGACTTTCAAGAATTTCAACAATTAAAGAGGAAACATCACTATGAATGTTGTTAAAGTTCATGGAATACGCTGTTACTCCTTGCATGGATGCTTACAGGAAGAAAAAATTATCGGGGGGAATTATGAAGTAAACGTAGATTTGACTTGTGATTTTTCCTATTCCGCAAAATCAGACGATCTTTCAGATACCATCGACTATGTTAAAGTTAATGAAATTGTTGAGAAACAAATGAATATCCCTTCCAAATTGATTGAAACAGTTGCATACAGAATAATAAAAAAATTGAAAACAACTTTTCCTTCACTTTTAAAATGTAAAGTTGAAATACTAAAATTTAACCCGCCAATTAACGGAGATGTAAAATATGTTTCAGTAATCGTGGAGGAATAAATTGTATTTTTAGTATGAAATTGTAATTTTGAAATCTCTTAAAAATAAGGTCTCGTGGCCGAGTGGCTAGGCAGTGGTCTGCAAAACCATCTACATCGGTTCGAATCCGATCGAGACCTCTTTTTTTCCTCATTTTATACTTTTGGATTAGAAATCAATTGTAAATTGATATCAAACTAATTAATAGCACTTCAAATGCGCTTCGTTAAACTAATCTGTTGTCTTTTTCTGCTTTCACATAATATTGATTTTTATACTCAAGAAAAGTATCCTGCTAAAGATTCCTTAAGTATCCTCTCATGGAACATTCAAATGCTACCCAACTTTTATGCACCATTTTCAAAATATGTTCGGAAAAAACAATCTAAAAGATTACCAGAAATTATCAAATATTTAGAGACTTCTTCAATAGACGTTGTGGTTTTACAAGAAGTCTTTGATGTAGATATTAAACGAAAACTGAAAAATAAGCTTTCACATGCTTATCCCTTCATTCAGCTTCCAATAAAAAAAGGCATTAATCTACAACTATCAAATGGCATAATGATTTTAAGTAAATTTCCAATTCAATACCATAGTCATGTTCAATTTTCAAAAGAAAGTGGAAATGAAAAAATGGCACAAAAAGGTTGTGCAATGGTAAGCTGTAAATGGAAAGGCAAGACCATTTTTATTGCAGGAACACACCTTAATTCACTGAGCCAAGAAGCACGTAGAAATCAATATAAAAAAATCTACTCAGCTATCGTTGAACCGCTTAAAAATGACAGTACTCCGCTCGTTGTTGCAGGAGATTTCAATACTGACTTCAATTCAAGATATTACGATGAAATGATAAATATTCTTCAACTTGAAAATAGTCCACTTACAGACAGTTTACCCTTTACTTATGCTGAGACAAATAGCTGGAACTATAAAAATTACAACGTTTGGATTGACTATGTATTCCATAAAACAAACAATAAAATGTCCATCTTGAACCACTACATTATTCGACCAACAATGAAACTGAATGAAAATGTAATTGATTTATCAGACCACTATGGAATTGTAATCACAATTGAAATTAATTCTTAAGTTTTTCCAACCTTTTCAAGATAGGGGGGTGAGAATAATGAACAAAAACATATGCCTTATGCGGATATAAATTTGATAAGCTATCTGCTGAGAGTTTTTTTAGCGCAGTAGATAAATATGTTGCACTGTAATTTTCCTTTGCATAATGATCAGCTTCAAATTCGTTTTTTCTGCTTAACACATTCATTGCCACACCAATGACAATGCCTAGAGGAGAAAAAATGATACCAAAAGCAATCATTCCAATGTGAAAAGAGGAATTATCAGCTCCGAAAGCAATAGAAATATTTGGTTGATTTAAAAAATACTCGAATAAAAATAAGGTAATTCCTGTTTGAATAACTGATAAAAATAGAGAAACCAAAATATGTTTTCTTTTGAAATGACCTATTTCATGCGCCAGCACAGCAACGAGTTCTTCATCAGTGTGTTTTTCAATTAGTGTATCATACAAAGCGATGGTCTTTCTGGGTCCAATACCACTAAAGAAAGCATTGGCCTTTGTGGATCGTTTTGATCCGTCAATAACATAAATATTTTTCAGACTGTAACCAACTTTAGTACTAAATTCAGAAATTTTACTTTTTAGACCTCCATCCTCAATTGGAGTTAATTTATTAAATAAAGGAAGAATCAGGTCAGCATAAAACATATTAATTGACAGCATAAAAACAGTAAGCCCTACCCACAAATAAATCCAATAGCCGTGTTGAACCCACTCAATTGTAATAATAGTTAGATAAAGCAATCCACCTCCAACACTAAACATAAGTAAGTAACTCTTGAGCTTATCTAAAAGAAAGGTCTTTGTAGTAGTTTTGTTGAAACCAAATTTTTGTTCGATTACAAATGTATTGTACAAAGAAAATGGTAATGAAACTAGCTCACCAACAAAGAAAAGGCATAGAAAAAAAACTCCAGCTCTTAAAAAGGAATCTTGAGTAAAACCTAAAATAATTTGATCTAGATAACCAAACCATCCAAGAAAAATGGCAAGAAAAGTCAAGGAAAAACTAACTAAGGACTGAATGAAAGAAATTCTTCCCTTTTCAATTTGGTACATTCTGGATTCGTTGTATTTATTTTCAGAGTAATATTCCTTCATCTGATCGGGAATATCCTTCTTCCAGTTTTTAAGGTTGATAAACTCTAAAAATTTTTCAAAGAAAAATCCAAAACAAAGAATCAGTAAAAAAACAATAAGCCAAGTTGATGCTGTCATTAATAGGGTGAGATTAAATCTAAATTTTGACAATATTAATCACAAATTTCCCCTCTTCACAATTTTGTTGTTCGTTTTATTTGATTTATTCATCAATCATTAATTTAAATTCAACATTAAAGCTTAACCTTTTATAAAGTATTTGCTTATATTTATGGGGTAATGATTGAATATGTATAAATTTTATACTTTATTTATTTCCGTTTTTTTTCTATCCCACAGCTGTTTTACTCAAAGCGATAATGTCAAAGCATTAGAGTTTTACACTGCCGGTATGGAAAACTATAACGCTACCAATTACGAACTTGCAATTGCCGATTTCACCAAAGCAATCGAAGAAAATGAGAAATTCGTAGAAGCATACTTTCAAAGAGGCTGTGCTAAACATTACTCTGATAACTATAACGGTGCTGTGGATGATTTCTCACTTGCAATAGACTTGCGTCCAGACAGTGAAATTTTTTACAAGCAGCGCGGTTCCTCCAAAACAATGTTAAAAGATTACAAGGGTGCAATCGAAGACTGCAACAAGGCCATTGAAATCAAAAAGGATTACGATAAAGCTTTTGCATTGCGAGGAATCCTTAAAATTGAGTTGGGAGACGTTGACGGTTGCAACGACCTAATGATGGCAGGAAAGTACGGATATGTTAACGCTAATATTTTTATTAAAAAATACTGTAAATAAATTTTAAGTTTCTCCATTTGATGAAATTTTTTACATCATTCCTCTCTCTTACAATTTTCATTTCTTCCTTCAGCCAATCTCACTCTCCAAGAAAGTCTTTGAACCCATTATTGTATCCTTTTTATCATGGAGTTGCCTCTGGTGACCCTATCTCGGATGCTGTAATTCTGTGGACTAGATTTACAGACGACACATTATCGAATGATAGTGTTGAAATCAATTGGCGTATAGCTACAGACACCTCCATGAGTAATGTAGTTAATTCGGGAAATGGATATGCTCACCTAAATAACGATTGGACATTCAAAGTCGATGCATCTGGCCTGTCACCAGACACATGGTACTATTATGATTTTGAATCACTCGGATATCATTCCATTCGAGGAAGAACAAAAACTGCTCCTACTGGAGATAACGACAGTGCTCGATTTGCAGTTGTTTCCTGTTCAAATTACGAACACGGTTATTTTAACGCTTACAGATACCTTAGAAATCGAAATGATTTTGATGCAGTTTTACATTTGGGGGATTACATCTATGAATACGAAGCAGGTGGATATTCAGCTGGAATTGTAGATAGAGAAAATGAACCAACAAACGAAATTATTTCTCTTGAAGACTATAGGCTACGTTATTCTCATTACAGGCTAGACGATGACTTGAGAGCGCTTCATCAGCAGTATCCGTTCATTAATGTTTGGGACGATCATGAATCAGCCAATGATTCTTATGTCGGCGGTGCACAAAATCATAGTCCAAGTACAGAAGGCTTGTGGTCAGATAGGAAATCAAATGCTACTCAAGCCTATCATGAATGGCTTCCAATTCGTTCTCCAATTCCTGGAGATTTACAGATTTATCGAAAAATTAATTACGGTGATTTAATGACACTATATATGCTGGACACTCGTCTTCAAGGAAGATCTGAACAAGGGGGTTCTTCCAGTGACCCTAATAGAACAATTCTTGGTCAGACTCAATTTTCTTGGCTAACAAATGAGCTCAAATCCTCAACGTCAAAATGGAATGTTCTAGGACAGCAAGTAATGATTGCTCCACTTGAAGTATTTGGTGCTGCACTCAATGACGATCAGTGGGATGGATATGATTACGAAAGAAATCGACTTTACGATTCAATAATTAATAATACTGTAAACAATATCGTAGTACTAACAGGTGATATACATACTTCATGGGTAAATGATATTCCTTTATCCAATTACGATGCTTCAAACTGTACTGGATCAATCGGAGTTGAATACGTGGTAACATCGGTTACCTCTCCTGGCCTTGGTTTCCTTGGTGGTATTGCGGGAAGCACCATTGAATTATTTAACTCACATATCCAATATACAAACCTGTCCGAACATGGATACCTAATTTTAGATGTATCTAAATCAAAAGTTACTGGAAATTATTATTATGTCAACGATATAGATGCGGTCTTGACCGGAGAATATTTTGATGAGGCATACTTCGTTTTAGATGGTGAAAAATGTGCTCAGCAAGCAGCTGGACCCACTCAAAGTAGTAAAACACCTCCTGTTTTTGCTCCCGATCAGCCCATTAATGGAACAGCAACAATTGATGAACATCTTACTTCATTCACAGTATTTGGTGCCTATCCTAATCCGTTCAGCGAGGATTTGACTGTTCAATTGTTTCTTGCCAAAAATGAAAATCTAACTTTCGAATGTTATGATATTTTTGGGAAACTGGTTTTCTCAAGGCAAATCCCAGAACTGTCTAAAGGATTAAATTACATCAAGTTATATCTTACTACTTTAAGAGCAGGAAACTATTCACTTGTGATTAAAAGCGATGAGCACTATTCCTCCAAGAAACTTATCAAAATCAAGTAAATTCAAAAATTAAAATCTTCATTACTGAAGCTAAAGGAGCTCAAGTTAGAGAAGGCATTAATTCTTGATTTAACATCTTCAATGTTAATTTCCCTCAATCGATCGATGCCAAACTTTTCAACTGTAAAAGAAGCAAGTGCTGAGCCAACGATAATGGCTTTTTTCATTGTTTCCCAAGATTGATCTTTTTTAGCGGCTATATATCCAATAAATCCGCCAGCAAATGTGTCCCCAGCCCCAGTGGGATCAAATACTTGTTCAAGAGGAAGCGCTGGGGCGTGAAAAATCTTATCTTCTTGAAACAACAATGCACCATGCTCTCCTTTTTTGATAATTAAGGTTGATGGTCCCATGGTTAAAATTTGCTTAGCCGCTTTAACAAGCGAATGCTCAGAAGTCAGCAACCTGGCTTCTTCATCATTGATGGTAAGTACATCAATCTTCTGAATAACTTTTTTTAAATCCTCTAAAGCAATTTCCATCCAAAAATTCATTGTGTCTAAAACAATTAATTTTGGACGTCTTTTCATGCGCTCAAGTACACTAAGCTGAACAGCAGGCGTTAAATTTCCCAACATTAAATAGTCACAATCTTGATAGGATTCTGGAACTACCGGATCAAAGCTTTCAAGTACATTCAATTGAGTGTCTAATGTGTCTCTAGTGTTCATATCTTGATGGTACTTCCCAGCCCAAAAAAATGTTTTTCCACCATTGACGATCTGTAAACCCTGAGTATTGATGTTTTTAGAGGCAAACATATCTAGCGTTTCTTGAGGAAAATCATCACCAACAACAGAAATAATTTTTGACTCGTTTCTAAAAAAAGATGCTGCTAAACTAATATAAGTACAAGCCCCACCAATTATTTTATCTGTTTTGCCGTAGGGGGTTTCTATGGCATCAAATGCTACTGTTCCAACACTTACAAGACTCATAAATTTAAATTTTCAGCAAATATAACCACACTAGGAAGACCAATGGAAAAATTCACCAATAGTTTAAGTAAATTTATATGCATTTAAGTATTGCATAAATTCAAAGATTAGTGTAATATTGCACCCACATTTATTAAAATGCTTCTTTAGCTCAGTTGGTTAGAGCATCTGACTGTTAATCAGAGGGTCCTTGGTTCGAGCCCAAGAAGAAGCGCTCCTAGCCTCCATTGATATTGGGGGCTTTTTTTGTTTAATCGACAGTGCTGGGCCAAAATCTTGGAGTTAAATCTCTAAATTATTAACTTACATGTGTGGCAAACTCAAAAATCAACCTTTTAAATAATACGTTAAAAAAAGAAAAGGAACTAGTATTTCATGTTAACAGCTCTCCATATGGAAGAGAATGTTATTTAAACAATTCATTAGGTGATGCAAAATTGGCTCAAAAGCTGAAAGATTTAGTAGGTTTTTTTGACCATACGTATCATGATAAATTTGATTTAGAACTAGGTCATTCGAGAACATACTGTTTCACCCTAGACAAATCATTATCACTTGAAATCTCATACAATTTTGAATATTCTGAAGGTTCTAAATGGGGAGTTGAATTAGAAGATGAAATTATAAAAAAAATTATTTTAATATTATCAAAACATCTTAATTGCCAAGATGATGATTTTGAGGAAAAGTATTACTTCAAATTTAAATTTTCTACAAAAAAAACATCTCAAGAAGAAATGCAAGTTTTTCGTTGGTCGGATGAAAAAGAAATTGAGTTAAAAAAAACAATTTTTGAGAAAATAAAGAAGGAGACCAATGAACTATCTCAAAAATATGGAGCAAATACAAGTGAAAAACATTGCGAATTTGATTATGAACTGGACAGTGGCTCTGAGAGTTTCTACATCAATGAAAGCTGGATAAATACAGTTGAAAGTGATGAACTAAATGAATTTTTTAGTGATTAGAAAATCGCCTAAGCTTTAGCTTAAATGGTCTTAAGAAAAGAATCTTAAAGTACAGTTTAAATAAATTATTTGAGAGCACTCTTTAATCACTTTAACTTCTTTAGCTCTATCTCCACAAAATACTTCAAGAATGCAAACCCCATTAGCATAGTATTTTAAACTGATAGTGATTTCATTTGAAATCAAAATAGTTAAACTTTTAATACCAGTCCTTCATAAAGGAGAAATATGGCTTCCCAATTACGATTCCTAATATATGAATCCATAAAAGAATACCTACAGGTAAAACAACATAAGAAAGCTTGTTGAACTCCCAAGCTTTTTCGAAATCCAAATGCATTAAATGCATTACACCACGAGTAATTCCACATCCAAAACACTCCATGTCAAAAAGAAAAATAGAGACACAAACACTTTGACCTGAATCGAAGTAATCTGCGGGAAGAAAAAATAAAAAAACAAATGCTCCCAACACTAAGGTCAAGAGCACTTTTTTTGTTTTAAAAAATAGGTTACTTGTTTCCAAGAATAACAACAAGAGAATGAATTACACCGGGAAGCCCGCACAGAAATGTGAGAAGAAGGTTAACTGTAACTCTTTTTGTCCAATCTCCCTCATACATATACATTGAAATAGTTGAGCCGAATGGTACAAGTAAAATCAACAGCAAATAAATAATTGTATCCGTTGCACTCTTCTGAGAACTGTTGTCTTTTTTAATCGCTTTTTTGATTTTTGATTTGATTGATTTTTCAGCCAGCTTAGACAATAAAGTAGGTTTTGTCCTTTTTATGTCCTGATTATTGTAAGACTTAGATAATGAACTGACTGCAGTTGTTTTATTAGGAATCATACTCTCAACAACCAAAGCATTTGTGCTTGCGGTGAGTTGATCTATTGCAACATCTTCTGAAGGATTCAGCGCCGTATTTTTAGTATACTCGTTTGATTGAATTGTTGATTTTGATTCAGCTAGATTTTGTTCTACCACTTCAAATTTTTGAGCCTTTTTAAGACTTTTTTTACTAATGTGGAAACCCTTATTGTATTTTCTTTTCTGAATGCGCTTGTTGGAGACAACAGCATCACTTACAGAACAAGAGGTTAGTATCAATAAGGATAGAAAAATAGAGGTAAATTTTTTCATTGTTTTAAATTTTATTGGTTTATATTAAATATAGCCAATCTTAATATAAAATCAAAACTATAGATTCAATTGAAAAACCCTTAAAAGGTATTCATTATCAAAGTTTTAAGTCAAAAATATTTCTTTTAAAAGCTGTTCTATGGATGATTTTTGGTAAAGTAGGTATATTTAATCTACAAAACTATTTAGCTGTATTAGAGTATGAAAAATCCAAAAATTCCATTTCCAGATGCTGGAGCTGACAAAGATCAGCTGTTGACTTATTTGAAAAAGTACCGACAAAAAGACATCGAATGGAGAAAGGGGAAATCTTTTTGTTTGGTCTACTACCCCGGGGATGAAAGGGCAAAGCTAATCAAAAGTATTTTTGATGAATTCT
>JAZADZ010000065.1:0-5282 GCA_036123135.1 Bacteroidota bacterium
GTTAGCTGCAATGGAAAATCAACAAGATGCACTAAACCTATTGGATGAAGTTGATGTTCCAAATCCTGAACTAGCAAATAATTCTAGTATCACTAACTCCAATTTAATTGAATCCAGGGCTGAAGAAAACCGTGCTACCAATTCAAACATTGAAGGAGATAATCTTGCACAAAATCCATTGTACAATTCCAATCAAAGTAGTGCCCAAACTTTAAATTTTTCTGAAGAAAATTCAAATGAGATTACGAAAAACAATCCGATTTCTCCAAACGAAACCAATGATTCTGAGGAAACAGAACAGCAGATTGATGCGAATACTCCTTCCACATCCGAATTTTCTGAAAGTGAAACCAATAGTGAAGTGGGTGTTTTTACCACTCAAGTTGATGGACAAATTACTGATGTTGAATCGTCACCTCAAGTGGCATCAAATTTGAACAATTCTTCTAACGAACAATCCAGTTCAGGTACAACCCAAAATTTAGAGAATGACCAAGAAATACCTGAAGATGTAGCTTTAAATGAAACCTTCATTGAGGGTTCTGATAAAACTAGTAATGATTCTAACAACTCAACCAACACTACAGAGTTTTCAGAAGATGAAGATGCTTCAGTACTTAGTTCAACCAATCCAGCTGAAAATGAGTTGATGAATGTAGAAGATGAAACATCTAACCAAGGTGATTTTTCAAATGAACCCATATCGACTGCGCAACAGCAGGGTACAACTGCCGAAAATCAAGAAAATCAATTGAATCAGCCGGAGGCATCAACTAGTACAACTCCTAATGTTGTTGTTGAGGAAAAGGAAATTAATCAAACAATTGCTGGAATAGAGTTCAGTAGCACTAATGAACCTGAGGCCTATCAAGTTGCTGCTGTTGTACCCAATATAAAACAGCCCAAACCCGAAGATTTTTCATCGATTAGTTCTAAGGAAATACTTTCCAACAATCAAAATGAAATTGAGCAACTAAATGCATACGAAACTGAATTAGAAGAATTGAATAATCAGTTGGCTAGCACTGAAAATAAGAAGGAGAAACAAAAAATTGAAAAGAAAATTTCTAACTATGAAACTAAGAAAATAGAAAAAGAATTAAAGTTAGCAGAGGTCTACCAAAAGGCCAATGAAAATGAAATTAGTATTTCTAAAGTAAAGCTAGATGTTGTTAAAAAACAATCTGAGGCTTTAGTAAGTGACTCTTACGAATACAAACAAGCTTTATCTTACGAGTCTGCTGCCAATCAATTGCTTGCTGAGGCTGAAGAATATAGAGCACAGGCACAATCAGAAAATGATGTGTTTAAGAGAAAAGAGCTTTTAGCGAAAGCCTCAAGCGCTGAAATTGTTGCTGTCGAAAAGATAGAAACAGCCAAAAAGTTCTTCTCCGAAGCCTTAATTGAAAATGTGTCGCTTTCTTCTTCAATCGATCCAAAACAACCTTCAATAAATTCCTCTTCTGAAGAATTATCTCAAAAAGCATCTGTTTTTTCTCAGAATGCTCAAAGTAACCGCTCAAAGTCTGATGAGTTAAGAGCACAAGCAGAGAAAGCAAAACCATCTAAGCGATCTGCATTACTTTTTGAAGCGGAAAAACTTGAAGCATTGGCCAATGAGGAAAAATTACTTTCTCAACAATTGTATGCTAAATCAGAGAATATCAAGGCTTATGAAGATTATCAGCAAGAGCAGCAACAGCTCAAGGAAAACCTATCTTCAGTTGATGTCAATGAGACCGCATCAAAGGAGGAGTACAGAAGCTATTACAATCAACAAAAAGAAATTGACGAGCTATCCAATCAGCTTAAAGCAGTTGAAATGGAAGCAAACGCTTACAATGAGCTTTTTGAACAACAAACTATAAAGGCTAATGAATTTTTCAACAAAGCATTGACTGAGACTGATCAGCAAAAAAGAGATGAGTACATTGCTTCTGCTCAGAAATTAAAACAGCAAGCCAGTGAGAATAAACAATCGGCTGATGAAATAAACCTCGAAGCTGCAACACTTTTTAAAGAAGTTAAAAAGAAAAAAATCGCTCAAGCCCAGGTTATTTCATCGTTAGACTCGAAATCTGCCATAGCCATTAAAACCCTAGTTCTAGCTGAAAATAAGATTACTCCTTTAGACAGAAAGCCTATTGATCCCATTGAAGTTGTATCCTCTACATTCACTGCTCCAGAAAGTATAAAAGAGGATATTTTTGTGGTCAGCGAAACCACTACTTATTCTGAGAGTAATCCAATTCCTGTTAATCCACCACATCCAGAGGGATTAATTTTTAAGGTTCAAGTAGGTGCATTCAGAAGACCAATTCCTCAAGATTTATTCAAAGGTTTTGCTCCTATAAGTGCTGAGCGAGTAAGGGATGACATTACAAGATACAGAGTAGGATACTTTAAAAATGAACGAAATGCCAATTCCTCAAAAAATACCATTCGAGGATTGGGATACAGTGATGCCTTTGTCGTCGCCATTTACAACGGAGACCGAATTTCTCTTTCAGAGGCTAGAAATTTAATTGAAAACAATCCTTCTATTGCAGCAGCTTCTCAATCTCAACCACTTTCGATTTCTTCTAATTCCAATTTAGCCAGCCAAAGTAATACCATTCCTACTACTAATTCCGAAAATCCGACCATTCAGCAGCAAGACCTAGCTTCTTTACCAACTAACCAAACTGAAACGTCCGATAATACAATTGATAATAGCTCTGTTCCAGCAGATTTAGAAAACGCTGTAGCTGAAGTAAATCCTGTGGAAAACATAGATGGACTGTTTTATTCAGTTCAAATAGGTGCCTTTTCAAAGCCTTTGGATAGAGACAATACATTTAATTTATCCCCTTTAGTTACCCAATATCGAAATAATTTATACAAATATTCCACTGGAATTTTCAACAGTATTGACGAAGCGCAACAGCGAAAAACACAGATGAATGATTTAGGACTTTTAGATGCCTTTATTGTTGCCTTTTTCAATGGCGAAAGAGTTACAATTGCAAGATCTATCGAGCTCTCTGCTAATTTGACTCCAATCGATGAATCCATAGACAGAGAAGACAATGGCGTTACTGTACTGCCCACCAACTCTGGAATAGAATATTATGTGAATTTGGGAGTTTTTGGTGATTCTGTTCCCAAGACAGTTAGTAATGCACTTTTATCTATGAAAGAGTTTAGAATTAAACCTAAATCGATAGGTACTTTTAGACAATACGTAAGTGGGGTTTTTAGTTCTAAAGAAAAAGCGCAAGTTGCTCAACAAAAATTTAAAGAGCTCGGTATTTCAGATGCAGAAGTAGTAGAATTTGTCAATGGTGAAATGTCTAAGGGAACTCCCAAACCTTTCAAGGGTTTATTTTACAGGGTACATTTGGGCACCTACTACGAAAGAGTTCCAAGAAAATTAAAAGACGTATTTGATCGTTTGGATTACTTAGATGTTGAAAAGGTTTCTTCCAATGGTCAAGAGGATTATTATGCATCAAAAAAACAATTATACGCTCAGTTGGATCAAGTGTTGAAAGATTGCATCGACAATGGAGTCGTTGTGGCTAAAATTGTGGCTTTTAAAGACGGTGTAGAAATAAGTGTTGATTTGGCTAAACAATTGACAAGAGAATAATAATTTATTTAATTTTGATTCAAAATTTTAGTATGTCAACCAAAGAAAAAGGCCAAGAATACGTTGATACCATCACTTTAGAGATTGATGAAAAAGATCTAATCCTTTACAACGATGACCACAACACATTTGAACATGTCATCGCTTGTCTGCAAAATTACTGTGACCATTCTTCCATTCAAGCAGAGCAATGTGCTTGGATTGTACACAACAACGGAAAGTGCAGCATCAAAAGAGCTTCATTCGACAGACTAAAACCAATTTGCGAAGCGTTGCTTGATGCTGGATTATCTGCCGTAATCGAGTAATTCTGCCCAACTCTTAATCTTCTTTTTGAGTTTTCTTTTTTTGCAACCCGTCAATTAATCCAATCGCGGCTTTTTCACCACTCACCATAGCAGCATTCAATGAAGCGTTCAGCAATGTATCTCCTGCTAGGTAAATTCGGTCGTTGAGTTTTGTTTCAGTGGGGGAGATGTCGTTTTGTAAATTGTATAGTGCTGGCAAAGACTTGGGTATGTTGTAAAGTTTTAAAAATGTAAGCTTTTCGATGTTACAATGAAATTTAAGCTCTTCTTTTATTTGTTCAACCAATTCATTTTCGGTGAGTTCATGTGGTTTAACTACCGTAACAGAAAGTAACTCCTCCTTTTTTCTAGAATTCATTTTTACACTGGTATGGTAAAAAATATTATTCACTAAACTGTCTTTTGAAGTTACTAACCCAATAATTGGTTGTTGTATGGTTCTTTGTTTGGCTGTAAAATAAAGCGTTTGAGATGAATTCCAATCAAATTCTTGATTCTTGAGGTTATGAACTAGCTTTCCTGGTTCTGTAGCTATAATGACGTAATCGTACTTTAGGTGTTCACCATTTTCCAAAATGATGTGTCCATCATTTACAGATTCTACCGAAGCATTGTATTTAAGTGAAGTTGTTTTAAGGTTGCTGGCAAGTTGAAGTGGAATTGCTTCAATACCATTTTCTGGAATGTATGCCATTCCCTCTGCGAACATTTTAAATACGTATTCAAACATCCTACTTGACGTTTTAAGCTTCGTTTCGAGAAAAATCCCGGTAAAAAAAGAAAGAAAAAAATCCGAAATGATTTGTTCAGAAAATCCAAACTCTTTTAGATAGCTTAACGTTGTTTGCTCTTTGGTTGTAAATATATCTTGAACTGATTTTTTCTTAAGTTGAAAACTAAGTTTAGCGATTTTAATTTTATCGATTAGCGTTCCAATCCCAGAGAATAGAGTAGGTGTTAAAAGTGAAACATCTCTTAGTGGATCTCCGAATGTTCTAGGACGTTTGTTTTTAAATAGAATTGAACCTGCTTTAAGCTCTTGCAACTTTAGTTTATCGAAATCCAAGTATTTTTTAGCGTACGCATAATTCGACAATAATACTTGAAATCCAACGTCTAATTGGTATCCACTAACAACATCTGTTTTTACTCTTCCACCACATCGGTCAGTTGCTTCTAAAATCGTAGGAGAATGTCCAGCATCTTCTAATACTTTAGCCGAAATTAATCCACTAACTCCAGCTCCAATAATGAAAATTTTGGGTTTGTTACTTTTCATTTAATTTCAAAGACGATGATTTCAGTTCAAAACTAACAACAAAAGACAAATTAAGAAACACAAT
>JAZADZ010000066.1:0-7174 GCA_036123135.1 Bacteroidota bacterium
CAAACGCAAATGCCTGAGACCTAATTTCCATACCAATCGGATCTCCTCCAGTCTCTGTATGAATGTTTCCTTTATCGTTAAACACCCACCACATGTTGTAATCACCATACAAAGTAACCTTACGGTTCGTCCTACAATCGATGTCGCCTGCAAGATCATACCAAGGATAATCACCCCCGTCAGGATCGTAAACACCAGGGATAGAGCCTGGACGATCATAGAACGGAGCTAGATAAAAATCCTGAAATTTGCTCTGATCTCCATGAGCCGGCCAAGTAAGAATACTTGAAGGTATTGAGTAGCCAGGAAAATCTACGTTAACATCACAATCTGGATCATTGGAACATTCAAACCAAGCATTGAACAACTCGATTTCTTGGCGAGTGGTAATGTAAAACTGATCATATGCAACACAAACATCAGGCTCGATTTCAGCAGGTCCATAATCCAAATATCCTAAATTGAGATTTCCAGTTCCAGGGATTGTAGATAAAGGACCGGTCCAAAAATCATTTCCAGATCTAAAGGTAAGCGCAGCAAGCTTTAGCTGGTTATTTACATCCAATCCACCCATCCACAAAGCTCCGGCGTATATTACTCTTTCACCCGAACCTTTTGGAATTTCGTAAGCTGCATCGTTTTTTGAACGGTCTTGCCACATTGAACCACCAGTTTCAATTAATGCTGATACGTTATTAAACTCAAGTATTTTTCTACCAGTTGCAGGGGTACATCCTGCAGCTTTAGCCTGTATAGAACTTGAGCTAACAGCTGCTTTAGCAGGGTCATTCCAAGCTTTTATTGAAGTGGATAGAACTACTAGTCCTAAAAATAATGATACAATTTTTCTCATGTTATTCATGTTTCAATTTCTATATATCTTAAAAATCTAATTTGATGCCTAAACGAATTTGTCTTGGAATACCATAGTTGTAAGGATTGTTTGCTTTCATAGCATAATAATATCTGAAAGTTTCCTCATTGTTTTGTGTACTTATAGCATTCTGAAATTCAGCAGCGTTCAAATAACCATCATCGTCAACATTTCCTGTTGCTCTGTATACATTTAAAATGTTTACTGTATTAAATAAGTTTCGAACAAGCAAGTATATATTCAAATTAGCTGACTTGCTTTTTTCTTCGCCAAACTTAAGGGTAACGTTTTTGTCAATCTGTAAATCAGCTCTGAATTGCCATGGTTTTCTTGAACCAAAAGGCTCACCTTCTAAAACAGCTTGAGGAGCATTGATTAAAGCAGCTCCTGTTATCCTTTCTTGACGAGAGTAAGGAGTACCAGAAGCGAAATTTGCAACAAGGTTGGCACCAGTGTTTTTAAGTATCTTTTTTCCTCCGATAGTAGGCCCATTGTAATCTTTTCCATCACCATATCTATAATCAAATGTTGTAACAATTTGGTGTCTTTGATCAAAATTCATTGGGTAAATGGTTCTTAAATTAGGCTGATCAGATGCAATTAAATTTGCTGCAGCAGTTGGGTTAGAACCGGTACCATCAGCAAATTGAAGGGTGTATGCTGCTCTCATTGTTGCATTTCCAGTTCTACGAAGATCATACTGGACTGTAAGCCCCTTAACTGTTCCAAAATCTATATTTCCCCATGTAGTGTAGGTTTGAGGAAAAGCACCAATTCGGTTAACAAGGGTTACCATATTTCTCATCTCGCGATAAAAACCAGAAATTTTTAATGCTGAATTTTTGTTTAAAGCTTGCTGAAAACCAAGTTCGTAATCGATTGTTTTTTCAGGCTGAAGATTTGGATTGTTAACAGTTCCAACATTTCCAGTTGCTAAATAGAAATAATCGGTTGGATCTAATCTGTTTCCAGTTGTAGGTCTTTTAGTTAAAACGTCATAGTGGGCAAAGAATAGAGCTTCATCAGAAATCGGAAACGAAAATGCTATCCTTGGCATAAAATTAATCTGTGGCTTGTAATCTTCAAATGCAGAGGAATTAACATCTTCTGTTGCATCAACACCATCAGCTAAATAAGGCTGAGGAATAACGAATCCACTAGGAATAATATCCTCAAGATCGTTTACTGCAACTCCTTGTGCATTGTACCATTGCGTTCCAGATCGATAGCCATTAATAGCAGTTGGTTGATTGATATCGTCAACATAAACAACCGCGTCAGTTGGGATATTAGAAGGATGAACAAGTGGATTTCCGTTAAAATCTGTAGTTACATCAGCTACTGTATTTGCATTGTACAATAAGAAATCATCTTTAAGAACATTTTGGTTGGCATCAAATCGATCGATTCTTAAACCAACATTAAAGATTAAATCATCGAAAGAAAACTTATCCATGATATAACCAGAAATGTAGATTGGTTCAAATGCTCCAATATTTCTTGTGTAGTTTCCGTAATCGTCCTTGGCATTAAAGAAATCATCAAAGCTTGGCTTACCCTTAAGTTTTTTTCCGGTGTGATCATAACCATAGTAGGTTACATAAGATTGGTTTCCTCCATCGTTTAACAGTTCGTCTGCACTGAACATCTCAAGTGATAAATCATTTGGATTGAGCTCATCTACATTGATAAACATCGTCCCATCAGTATTCCAACCCAATGCTTGTCTAACACTGTAATCAAAAAAGGATTGTGCATCCCCTGCACCAGAATATTCTCCGGGAGCACCATTAAGGGTAGCAAAATCAACGTTCAATAATGAACCAAAATAAGAGAGTGATGGATTGGCTTCATCAAGTGCACGACCATAATCGGTATGTTGATTGGCTCTTTGTCTCATTAAACCCCACAACCCGACAGGTGATACACCAAAATATCTATCTGAACGCTGCTCGTACTCAAATCCAACAGAAACTGCATGATCGCCAATGTCAGCAGAACCGATACCAGTAACACGAAACTGTGTTTGATTGTTCTTACTGGAGCCATTGTAAGCATAACCGATATTATCCCACAAACCATATACATTTGCAGGTCGCATTCCATTCAATAAAGCATTACCGTCTAGTAGCTGAGTGTAATTTTCATAATTTCCAACAACATCATCGTATAGGTTAAAGTATTGGCTTGTAATCGCCGCCATGTCGTTGTTGGTCTGAGAGGGAGTAAAAGTAACTTCAACATCATTCACACCAGACTGAACACGATCTAATACTCCATTGCCATCAAAATCCGTAAATTCATAAGACCTTTCCTTTTCAATTTCAAATCTTCCAAGATATCCATAATTGAAATAATTGTCTCCATGGGTATCATCCTGAACAAATTGATTTCTTTCAGAGTAATCAATCATAAGTGTGTAGAATGCATTACTAACACCACCCTTTTTGGATTGACCTCCATCCTCCAAAACTTGCTGAAAACGTTGCGTAAATTTACCATACACCCTCCAATCTGCATCAATTACTTTTGCATAATTATCATAATTGAAAACCGAACTTCTCCAAGATGGACTTGTTCTTGTGGCGTATGCACCAGATCCACCAAATGTTAAATTTATATTAGGGCCAGCATTGACATCAATCTTTCCAGCAAGAGAGGCATTTGTACTTGTAGCATTTTGCCTAAAACTAACTTTCTCAAAAGCATCGGGAGTGAGGAAATCTGTATTGTAAAAGGCACCGAATCCAAATCCAGTTGGTCGAAGAGGATTGTCAATTAAAGAATCTCGCATCGATGGTTTTAGACGATATTGATCAATGGCAAGAGGTCTACCATCAACAATATTACTAAGGTTGGCAGAAACAAAAAATCCTAATATTGGATCAGTTTTTTTACCTGTACTATCTTTTTTCATGAATAAAGGGCCTGACAACACTCCTTCAAAAAGATTGTACCCATAGTTGTCTAGTCCGTAAGTATTGTCTCCAATTTTTAAACCAGAAGAAACTGCTTCGACACCACCGAAATAAAACCTTGATGCTCCTCTAGTAGTAATAGAAATAATACCCCCAGTTGCATCCCCATAATTAGCAGGAAGACCACCAGTCATAACACTAACTTCTTCAATTGCAGCTTTAGGAAGGCTAGTAGAACCTCTAACTTTAATTCCATCAATGTAGTAATATGTTGCATCACCTCTAGAACCTCTGACAGATGAAATACTACCGTTACCATCTGTTTGAACACCACCTACAGTAGTTGCAATTGAAGCTGCTGAACGACCTGGCATTCGAGCCAAATCTTCTCTAGTTACTGTACCTCCAGAAGCACCACCGTCTTTGTCGATTAATGGAACTTTGTAAAATACAACCTCAACTTCTTCAAGCATTTCATCCGCCTCTTTGAGCTTAATTGGATCTAATGGAAGAAGTTTACCACCTTTAACCACTAAACCCTCAACACGATAAGTTTGATATCCAACAAACTTTACTTCTAAATCGTAAGAACCTGCGTCAAGATTACTAATCTTAAACTGTCCTTCCATATCAGTTGTAGCACCACCTTTCATGTTGCCAAATTGATAAATAGCAACGTTAACAAATGGCATCCCTTCAGATAACTCATCCAATACTTTTCCTTTGATACTTCCACCAAGACCAGCTTGAGAAAAAATTGATGTAGTTGAGAAAACAGTAAGTAGAAACGGAAGTATAAATCTTTTAAACATAAACTAAATTTAAGTAGTAAAACTGAAAAAAAATTTCATTTTAAAATTGCTCAAACAAAATCTTGAACAACACACAAAGAAAACAATTGTTCTCTAATATTTAACATTTTTTTTGAATATTTTCAATTGAAGATTGATATATTCAACATATAAATTTACGAATAAATTTTTTCAGTTAAAGTAAAATCTACACATAAGACTAAAATAAATGCGATTTAGTTAAAAAATATCACTTCTTGCGAAATAAATTTCTCCAAAATGACTCGCTTTTTCTACCTTTCTTCATTCTATTTGACTTTTTGCTAGACCTTTTCATCATTTTTCTTGTAGACTTGTCTTGAAGCTTCCTGTGCTTTTGAATAAGGTCTCTTTCAGCTTTTTGCTGGTCTTTAGTTTTTTGATCCTCTATCTTTGAAAGCCGCTTCATTTGTTTTCTAGTATTTCCAGTTGTGGGCTGTTTTACTTTTTGAGCATAAGAAAAATTGGGAACATTTAAACCAGCTAAAGCAATTATAATGAGCAAAAAACGTTTATTCATATGTAATAAAATTATAATTTTAACAAACGCATCAACAACCACAAATTGAAATTAAAGATTTTACAATTTGCACTTGTATGCATGGTTTGTATTTCAGCAAAGTCATGCGTTAAAAATAATAATCTAGTTCCATATGTTCATGTGGATTTATATCTTAACCTTTATCTTCCTAGCTACTCAAGCCTCAATGCGATTGGAGGTTGGGCTTATGTTTCTGGAGGAAGCAGAGGGATAATTGTATACCGTCAATCATCAGAACTATTTGCCACATATGACAGACATTGTACATTCAATGCAGATAATCCATGTGGAATAGCTGAGCTCGACTCTACTTTTACTTTTGTTGAATGCGCCTGCGATGGAAGTGAGTACCAATTGTATGATGGGCTTGTAATTCAAGGTCCTGCAACATTCTCTTTGAAACCTTACAGAAGTACGTACAATTCAATGAATAACACATTACACATCTACAATTAATGCGTAAATTATTTTTTATCCTTCTTTTTGCATCTCAAAATTTGCATGCTCAATACATTGAAACTTTTCAAAACAATTACTCCATCGGATGTGGTTTCGCCAATTCAATTTCAGTATTGAATAATTATTTTTCATCTACCAGAACCAGAGCAGCATTTTTCATTGATTTCAAAAAAAAAACAGATAGTTTGACAAATTGGAGAATAAATTTGATCAGCAACCTACCCATTCAAAACAACAACAATACCATTACCGAGTTCAACAACTTTTACATCAGCACTGGCTTTGATAAAAAAATTTCATTTTTCAATTACAGTGAAAACCTAAACCTTTATTATGGCGCTGATCTTTATTACAAATTAGACGTTAACATAAGTAGATTTGTTCCATTTTCAACAGAACAATTTGGCGTTGGAATACTAGCTGTTCTAGGAGCTGAATATGCAGTATCTGAAAGAATTTCTCTAGGAACAGAGTTTCTATTTGGAGCGGGAGTCCATCAATCAGAAATCGTGAATAATCCAGGAATAATCCAATGGGGATTTAAGGCATTAAGCCCCAAAAATGCCGCTTTAAGCCTAAGAGGGTATTTTTAGTCACCCTTAAACTGAATTCTTTTATTCTTCTTAAAAGGATATTTATTGTTCTCTTGATTGACATCAGCAAGCCTCCCAGTTGGATCGATGATAATTTCTTCAATTTTGCTCAATTTTTCATCAATAGTAAAAGTGTATTCTGGGTAGACCCACGGCCAGTCAGGAAGGGTTTTAAATTCCTCAAAAAAAGCATCATTGGATTTACTTCCTCTCATTATTCTTAATGGAATTGTAAACCAATTGAATGATCCGTCCTTAAACTTAACTAATATATCTATCGGCATGGGCATGTCTTCAACTCTAGACAATGTTATTGAAGTAGCTCCTTCAACTTTATCAACAGACTTTAAAGAATAATCAATTCGATTGGTTGTATTAATGAATTGTTCAAAATACCAATCTAATTCTAAACCACTTTCTTTTTCCATTATGCGTTTAAAATCTTGAGGGGTGGGGTGCTTAAATCTCCAATCATAATAGTATCTTTTCATCCCTCTCATTAAGGTACTGTCACCGATGATATATCCAAGTTGACTTAAAAAAACAGCTCCTTTACTATATGCATTAACTCCATAAACATAATTTTTCTTGTAAAAATCTGCATGAGTTGACAATGGTTCTTGAAATTCAGAATTAGCCAACCTAATGTAGCTCCTATATTGCCTAGAAAATGGATTTAAATAGTTGGTATTAAATAAGTAGTCCATTGTCATGTATTGTGCATACGTGCAAAAACCTTCATCCATCCATTCGTATTTGGATTCATTCGTAGCCAGTAAACCCTGAAACCAACTGTGAATGGATTCATGAACAGTTACGCTAACTAGCCCTTTAAATGAACCTCCTGCAGTTATCAAAGTACACATGGGATACTCCATACCACCATCTCCACCTTGAATAATTGAATATTGTTTGTATGGATAAGTACCAAAATTCTTATTGACATAATTAAAAGATTT
>JAZADZ010000067.1:0-7073 GCA_036123135.1 Bacteroidota bacterium
CTTATAGATTTCAGTTTATCAGAAATTGAAATTTCTGATATTGAATTGTTGGATTCTTATTTTCAAACTGAAGAAATTAATTCAACTACAAAATCAGGTTTTTCTTTAATACCTCTTGTTAATAATTATTACAGTCCTGAGTTTGATAAAATTGCATACTACTTCGAAATGTATAATCCACATTCTGAGGAGACACCATACGTGCTCACACAATCGATTAGAATAAAAGAAACCGCTGAAATAGCCGGTCAATACAACAAGCTTAAAAAAATAAAGCTCAACTCAACTCACCCCATAATTAATAGTTTTAACATCAACAACTTACCAACAGGAAACTATTATTTATTGGTTCAACTCAGAGACTACAACAATGAACTTGTAGCTGAAAAAAAAGTAAATTTTCAGCGCACCAATCGTAAAAGTCCTCTTGCAATGGACCAACTTAATGCAGTTAATTTCTCCAATACTTTTTGCAGTAAACTTCCATCAGATAGCTTAGACGAATTCATTCAGTGTCTTGCTCCAATTGCATCTCCTTTCGAGCTTAACATTATCGATAGAAAAGCAAAATCTATGGATGATACAGCAAAACGAAAATTTTTTTATAGCTTTTGGTACAACCACAACAATGTTGAACCTCAAAAAGCATGGGAAGACTATAAAATTCAAGTTAAGCGTATTGACCGTTTATTTGGAACAAAAATTAGAAAAGGATACCAAACAGATCGAGGTAGAGTGTACCTAAAATATGGTGCACCAAACAATTTAATTGATCGTCCTAACGAACCCAGCACCTACCCTTATCAAATTTGGCATTATTACAGACTTGGAAGATTCAACAACAAAAGATTTATATTCTATCTTCCTGACTTAGTTACCAACGAGTACGTTATTTTACACTCCGATGTTCCTGGAGAAATTAGAGACGACAACTGGAATGCCACCTTGAACTCAAGAAATAGTACAAAATCAAATATTGACAATCCAAATCAAGGAAGTATGGATCATTGGGGAAACAATAGCTCTATACTTTTCAATAATCCATAAATGTCAAAAACTGCTGTTGTCATACTTAATTATAACGGTAAAGATTGGTTGCAAAAATTTATACCTAATGTTTTAGAAAATAGTAAAGAAGATGCTGATGTAGTGATTATAGACAATTACTCTTCAGATGGCTCAGTTGAGTTTATTAAAACAAATTTTGGCAACCAGCTCCAACTCATTCAGCTGAACCAAAACTTTGGTTTTGCTGGAGGATACAACAAAGGGTTACAGGACCTAGCTTACGATTTTTACATTCTACTTAACTCTGATGTAGAAGTAACTCCAAACTGGATTAAACCAATAATTAGTCAACTTGAAGCAGATACATCTATTGTGGCCGTTCAGCCCAAAATATTATCATACAAAGACAAATCATTTTTTGAATACGCTGGTGCAGCGGGTGGGTTCATTGATAAATATGGATACCCATTTTGCAGAGGAAGAATATTTACAACCATTGAAAAAGATTGCAAGCAATACGACGATATTAAAGAAGTTTTTTGGGCATCGGGAGCATGTTTTTTCGTTCGCGCTTCAAGCTTCATTAAGGAAGGAGGATTTGATGAAAGTTTTTTTGCTCACATGGAGGAAATTGATTTATGCTGGAGATTGAAAAATAAAGGAGGTAAAATCTTTTTTAATCCGAATTCAACAGTTTTTCACGTTGGAGGCGGAACTATTGAATATGAATCACCCAGGAAAATATTTCTAAATTTTAGAAACTCTCTGTTTATGATTCATAAAAATGACAATAGAAATATTTTTTTACTGCTTTTTGTGAAACTCGTTTTAGATGGAGCTGCTGGAATTAGGTTCTTGCTCTTGGGTAAACCTATTTTAACGTTAAATATTTTGAAGGCTCACCTTCATTACTACAAATCCATTTCAAGACTCAATAAAATTAGAAAAAAACAACAGAATAAAGATGTAAAGAAGCTTTTAGGATTTTACAATAAGTCCATATTACGTTCTTACTTTTTGAAGAATAAGAAAACATTCAAAGAAATTATTCTGAATTGATTACATTAATTTTTAAAACTGATAAATCTATACTTTTGATTGAACTCACTATTATTGTATCTTTAAAATGTTCAACAATACTACCCCATTTATGTTGATGAAAGCTTTTCTTACATTCTTTGCGATTTCATTAATTTGTTTACTGTCACATGGGCAATTTAATTTTGATAAACAGATAAAATCCAATGTAAAATACTCAGAAAATATAATTGATGAAGTTTATGGTATAACACTTTACGAACCACTTAATTTGGGAATTTCAGCAGATTCAGTTCGCATGGAAAACGGATATGCTGTTAACAATTGGAAGGAAGATTATTACGAAAACGGACAGTTACTGCACAGAGGGTATTACATTGAAGGTCAACTAAAAGTGTATAAAAATTATTATCCAGATGGAACTTTAGAGCGAGATTTTAAAAATATTGATGGGTTTAGATCCAAGTGTGCACTATATTATCCATCTGGAAAGATTAAAAGTGAAATCATTTATCTTAATGGATCACCCATTTCTTGGACCGATTATTACGATAATGGAAACATGGAATATATGGAGGAATTTGATAAAAATTTCTTGTATCACATAGCCAAAAAATCGTATTACAAATCTGGTCAATTGGAGACTCTTTTTGAACTAATTAGCAAAAAAAAGCTTCAATTTTCAACTTATGAATACTACCTGAATGGATCAAAAAAAATGGAAGGAACACTTCGTTATGATATGAGTAGATACGACTATTACAAAACAGGTACTTGGATATATTACAACGAAGCTGGAGACGAAACAAAACAAGAAACCTATTCGGAGGGAAAAGTCATTAAAACAAAAAAATTCTAAAATGAAGAAGCTGACTACAATCATATCAACTCTGTTTTTTTTAATTACAAGCTTTTTTTTCAATGCACAAAATCGAATCGATTTTTATAGTCTAGCTTCAACTGATTCTGGTTTTTTTTTCAAAAATAAAGGCTACACTGGAGTTGCATTTACCAACAACAAAAGCGGTCAATTACAGAGGGAAATGGATATGTTAGATGGAAAAATCATAAAAAACCGAAACTATTATACTAACTTGAATGATTCTATACCAAAAATTAAATTCGAATCAGAAACGAAAGATGGAAAAAGGAATGGTCTAAGAAGAGGATGGTATGAATCTGGTGAAATAAAGTTTGAAACCTATTATAAGAATGGATGGAATAACGGTTCGTCCATCAAATGGTACAAAAATGGACAAAAAGAAAAAGAACTTCAATTTAAACTAGGCGTTAAAGTTGGTGTTCACAAAGACTGGAACCCTAGCGGAATTCTTGTTAAAGAACGTTTCTATCAACAAACAACACCTACTTCAAGTACTTTAATTAAAAGAATAACTTATGATAAGTTAAATGGACTTATTATAAATGAAGAATGTTTTGACTCTGAGGGAATTGTAGTCGATTGCTCTAAGTAAAAAAGTTATTTTAATCAATTTCTGATGAATTCAATTGTCTTATGAATGTCTTCGTATAAGACGGAGTCTAAGTTTCTGAAGGGAACTATTTTCCTATACTCCTTTAATAATGTTTCAATTTTTTCTGAAGATTTTTCTGGTCTTCTAAATTCAATAGCTCTACTTGATGTAAATAGTTCAATGGCCATTAATTTTTCAACATTCTCAATAACCTCTAAAGCTTTAGTAGAAGCATTTGCACCCATACTAACGTGATCTTCTTGACCATTTGAGGAATCGATAGTATCTACTGAGGATGGCGTACAAAGTTGTTTGTTTTTGCTAACAATCGAAGCTGCACTATATTGAGGAATCATCAATCCAGAATTCAATCCAGAATCTTCAATCAAAAAATCTGGAAGACCTCTTTGACCAGAAATAAGTTTATACACTCTTCTTTCAGAAATACTACCAATTTCAGAAACTGCAATTGCCAATTGATCCATTGCAAGAGCTAGAGGTTGACCATGAAAATTACCAGCAGAAACTATTAAATCATCTTCAGGAAATATTGTCGGATTATCTGTGACTGAATTTACTTCAGTTTCTACAATATCCATAACAAAATTAACTACATCCTTGGAGGCACCATGTACCTGAGGAATACATCTAAAAGAATAAGGATCTTGAACAGCTTCCTTATTTTTATTAAAAATCGCACTACCCTCTAAAATCATACGAATGTTTCTAGCAGTTTCAATTTGTCCAGGATGATTCCTAACTAGATGTACTTTTTCTAAAAAAGGGGATGCACTAGCTTCAAAGGCGTCAATAGACATTGCTCCAATGGTATCTGCCCAAGTAAGAATGTTAGAAGTCTTAATTAGACAGAACACTGCGTGAGCGCTCATAAACTGGGTTCCATTTAGTAGAGCTAATCCCTCTTTAGATTTTAAGGTGAGTGGAGCTAAATTATGCTGTTTAAGAAATTCAGCTGATTTGATGCGATTTCCATTATAATCGAGATACCCTTCACCAATTAGTGGTAAGGACATATGAGCTAATGGAGCCAAATCACCAGAGGCTCCAAGAGAACCTTGCTCATAAATAACAGGAAATACATTATTATTGAACAAGAAAATTAACCGATCAACTAATTCTATTGTAACTCCAGAATGGCCTAATGATAATGCTTTTATTTTCAACAATAGCATAAGTTTCACAATCTCGTGCCTTATCTCCTTTCCCATACCACATGCATGAGATATCACTAAATTCTTCTGAAGCTTTTCTAAATCTTGATCTGAAATGATTTTATTGCAAAGAGATCCAAAACCAGTATTGACTCCGTAATAAATATTTGAAGAGGAAGATAATTTATTGTCTAGAAACTTTCGACATTTGATTATTTTTTGCCTTACACTGTCATCGAGTTGAATCTTAAAGTTACTATTTAAAATATGAGCTAAGTCATCAATTAAAAGATCATCAGTAGTTATAATGAAGGTATCCATTCAACTATTTTTTTAAAACATTAACCACTGAACTAAAATCCATTTTATTTTGAATTCCGGAGTTCATGTCCTTTAATTCAAGCTGTAAATTATCTGCGTTTGAGCTACAAAAAAGAACATAGGGAACTTCGATAGCATTCGCATACTTTAACTGTTTTTTAAGCTTTGATTGATCTGGATATAGCTCAGTAACAATACCATTAAATCGGAAATCATTGGCTAAACTATTAAGTAAATATTGGTCAACTTCTTGGTTGATAATTAGTAGCTTAGTAGAAGATTCCTTAAAATCTGGAAATAAATTCTTTTCGGCCATAACATCATAAATTCTATCTGCGCCAAAAGAAATACCAACTCCAGAAATATCTTTCAATCCAAATACGCCTGTTAAATCATCGTATCTACCACCTCCAGAAACACTTCCAACATTTGCATCATCCACAACCACTTCAAAAATAGCTCCAGTATAATAGTTTAAGCCTCTAGCAAGGCTCATGTCCAGTTTTAATTTTATATTTTTTAAAGGGTATTTGGTAAAATAATTAACAATAAATTTCAATTCTTCAATGCCCTTAAGACCAATTTTTGATGTTTTAAAAATTGATGTTAAATTACTGATAATCATAGTATTATTACCATCAAAAGAAAGTAAAGGTTTTATAAAAGAAATGGATGAATTAGCGACACCTTTACTTTGAAGTTCCTCGATAACTCCATCCACACCTATTTTATCTAATTTATCGATCGCTACTGTAATATCAATAATTTTTTCTGGCTGTCCTGTCAGCTCAGCAATAGCGGATAATATTTTTCTGTTGTTAATTTTAACGGTTACATTATCAATTTTCAAAGAATCAAATACTGATCCAATAATTTGAATTAGGTCAATTTCGTTTAATAAAGATTCACTTCCAACGATGTCTGCATCACATTGATAAAATTCCCTGTACCTACCTTTTTGGGGGCGATCTGCACGCCATACAGGCTGTATCTGAAATCGCTTAAAAGGAAAAGAAAGTTCATTCTGATTCATAACCACATATCTAGCAAAAGGAACGGTAAGGTCGTATCTAAGACCTTCGTTGCATAAACTATGCTCAATTGCTCCCTGAGATGACTTTTCTGGATCGGTATTTTTTAGAGCTTTAAAGAATTTGTCTCCTCTATTTAATATTTTAAAAATTAACCGATCTCCTTCTTCTCCGTATTTTCCAGAAAGTGAGGCAAGGTTTTCCATGGAAGGAGTTTCAATCTGATTAAAACCATAACTGACAAATACTTTTTTGATTTGATCAAAAATGTAATTTCTCTTTTTCATTTGAGCAGGAGAAAAGTCTCTTGTACCTTTAGGAATAGATGGTTTACTCATGATTTAAAACTTCTTGTAAATTTAGCATTTGAGTGGAATAAAAGGAATTAAAATCTAAAAAGATCGAATTGCCCTAACATGAGGATCTGTTAGGTTATTTTTACTTCCATCATCAGCAAAACCAGCACCTGCATTGAAATACCAAGCGTGAGAAGCCGTTTGTTGGGTAGATGACCAGTAATAGCGCTGTGCAATTCCGTTTGTTGAGGGATCTCCGTCTTGCTCAAGTATCTTATTTATTAAAAATCGTTGATTAAATAAAAGATTAAATTCATCGATTGATGGCATATACCAATCAGAATAGCCTTGAAAAGAGTAAGAAGCACATAGGCCAATTGCAAAATAAGATTTTCCACCTGCGGCAATAAAAGCTCTTGTGTTTGAGGCACCGTCCCATGAGCTATTGCAATTGGGAACCGCTAAATCAGGAAACCCCCAAGGACAAGAGGAGCTTAAATCTTTAAGACTTGCTATCAAACCATGCTGATTGCCCAGTGAATCTTCATAAATATTGAATATTATACCACCACCAAAAATTTCTCCAATATAATGCTTTTTTTGAGCGTTAGTTTGTGATAAGTTGAAACAACAACTAAAGATTAGAATATTCCAAATGAATTTCATTTAAAAATGAATTTAAATCAATACGTCTTTCTAAAATTACGTTAATTTGATAATAAAAAAAACCCA
>JAZADZ010000068.1:0-18288 GCA_036123135.1 Bacteroidota bacterium
AACCTGAAGATTCCGAGTCTTTTTTTGACCCATCCAACGATAAGGTGTACCGACACCCAACTTTTTATAAGCTTCCTGATGGAGCCAAACATATTTAAGTATGAACTCTAATCTTTACACATATTGCTTAAGACTTGCTGACAATGGACTTATATTGAGCCATAGAATTGCAGAATATTGCAGTGCTGGTCCACAACTTGAAGAAGATTTAGCCATCACAAACGTTGGTTTAGATTTGCTTGGGCAGGCAGAGAGTTTTCTAAAGTATGCCGCCGAAATCAAAGGTGATGGAACTACAGAAGATGATCTAGCATTTAAAAGAAAAGAAAAAGATTTTTATTGTGTTCATTTGACTGAATTACCCAATGTTGATTACGCTTACATCATGGCTCGTCAATTTTTAATGGATACGTTCAATTATTTACTCTACAAAGAACTTGTGAATAGCAATGATGAAACTATTGCTGGAATTTCAGCAAAAGCCATTAAAGAAGTAACTTATCACTTAAGTAGAAGTAGCGACTGGATCATTCGTTTGGGTCAAGGAACTGAAGAAAGTCACCAAAGGATTCAAACTGCATTCGACGAAATTTGGATGTTTACTGATGAACTTTTTGAAAGTGATGAGATTGAGTTAAGCTTAGCTGAAGAGGGGGTTGGTGTCGATTCTTCGAAACTTAGAGTAAATTGGCAAAAGAAAATTAACGAAGTATTTGCATTAGCTGGATTAAGTGTTCCAAAAATTCAAAAACATAGTTTACAATACGGAAAATTTGGTCTTCACACAGAGTACCTAGGATATCTTTTAGCTGAGATGCAACACATTCCTTTGCTTTATCCTGATGCCAAATGGTAATTAATCGTTGTCTTTAAGGAGCTGTTTCAACTTTAGGTATCTCATAAATATTCCTGTACTAGACAAAGTACAAACGATTAGGCCTGTTAATCCATCAAGAAAGCCGAGTCTTAAAATAAAATCTCTGAAAAATCGAAATCCTGGTTTGAATACAAAGTGAAAAATAGATGGTTTCTGTCCCCTTTCATAATGATCTTTTGCACTCCATGTTGAGTATCTGTCCCATTTTTCAAGATAATGTGCAATATTTTTAACAGTAAAATGGTCTAACTTTCCAGTCAAATATCCTATTTCACCAGAACAATCAATTTCAGAATGAACGTGTTTTTCTTGATACCTGCATTTGTCTCTGTTAAAAAGCCGAATTACCTTATCCCCCTGCCATCCAGAAAATCGAACTCTTTTGCCCATAAAATAATTACTTCTTCTAATCCAATAGGCATCTTTTTCTAGTGGTTCTTTGAGAAGATCTATAATCTCTTTTTTTAGTTCTTCAGTAACACGCTCGTCAGCATCCAATAAAAATATCCAAGAATGTGTAGCTTGCGGAATGGTCCAGTTTTTCTGAGAAGCAGAATTCTCGTATTCTCTTTGTAGTAAACGAACCCCTTTTTGTTTTGCTATTTCAACTGTTTTATCTGAACTTAGGGAATCTACAACGATTACCTCATCTGCCCAAGAAACAGCATCTATTGCCGAGGCTATATTATGCTCTTCATTGAAAGTAGGAATGATTGCAGAAATCTTATTCATTAAGAAAAAATTATCCTTTAAAACAAAGGTATCATTTTATACTTTTGTGAAAAAGTATAAAGTCAAACTATAATGAGGTATAACTTAAGTGAAATCATTGAGCTCATAAAAAATAGGAGAACTATTTACCCCGAGAACTATTCGGATAGACTGGTTCAAAAAGAAATTATTGAAAAACTTCTTTCAAGTGCAATTTGGGCTCCGACTCATGGAAAAACACAGCCTTGGAGGTTTACTGTATTCCAAGAAAAGGGTAGACTTGAGCTTAGTGACCAACTCGCTTCTGCTTACAAGGAGAATTTCAAAGGAGAAGATTTTAATGAAATTAAATTCAAAAAATTAAAAAACAGGCCTCTTCAAAGTACAGCAATTATTGGAGTTTGTATGGAGCGAGATAAAAGTGAAAGAATTCCTGAAATTGAAGAGGTTGAGGCCGTTGCTTGTGCCATACAAAATCTGATGCTCACAGCAACAGCATATGGAATAGGTTCATTCTGGTCCTCTCCAAAACTGCTTGATTCCGCACAAATAAGATCATTTTTTAAGCTTGGTGAAAAAGACAGGTGTTTAGCTCTTGTGTATTTGGGCTATACCAAAGAACCTTGGCCTAAAGGACAGAGAAAACCAATTGAATACGTAACTCGTTGGATAAATTAAAACTATGGCACTAGATGATATGAGCGAAGGCTTCCTTCAAGTAACCAATCATAAAGAGCATCCAACAAATAAAGCTTACAAAGTATTTTTCTTTTATTCTCAACAAGAATGCGATTATTTTGCTTCCCTTTTAAAAGAAAAAAGTATTTTTTTTGAGCGAGGCACGGATCAAACTAAAAGAGGAACAATCTATATGTTTGCTATACGAAAAACAGATCTTAAAAAAGTAGGTGACCTTAATTACGAAACGCTTGGAAAATTTAGAAAACCAATTTTTGCAAATAAAAAATTACAGTATTTTATCCTAGGATTAGGGGCGTTAATTGTCTTGATTACAATAATTTCTTTTTTGATGAACACATAACCTTCAAATAAATATTGCGTTTTTTAATTATGCTGATTCACCAAATTCACAAGATCTTTTCTTTGTTCAAAGAGCTGAATGTTACTTTTCTTTTGACGATTGGCTGTATTACATCCATTATGTGCCAACAAGGTGTTACCACAATTGGCTTTCAAGTAAAACCAATTGTACCAATTAACTATTTTGGAGCTGGTCCGATAGAACTAACTTCAGATTCAGCAATAATAAATATTTCCTCAAAAATGGGGTATTCTTTTGGAATGGTAATTAGGCGGGGATTAACGAAAACCATCTCCATTGAAACCGGAATTAATTATACCAGAAGAAATTTTAAACTTACTGGTACATCTTCATTTGAAAACTCAAGTGATGTTGGAGATTTTGGTTTCGTTAGCTATGAAATTCCTATCCAAAGCTTAGTATATATTCGCCTTGCTGAAAAGTTATATATGAATGCATCGATTGGGCTTGGAATAAATTTCTCAGCATCGGACGTAGCTAGTAAAGGAGAGAATTTTTACATTGACCATTATTCTGAAAGAGCTTATTGGATTAATTTATCTTTTTTATCCAACCTTGGATTAGAATACAGAACAAAAGAGGATGGCTACTTTTATTTAGGTGCATCGCTCAATACCCCCTTTTGGCCTATTGCTCTAACCACGTTGAAATACTACTATCAAAACAACGATAACGTAAGATTTGATCCAATCTATCTTAACGGAAATTATCTTACCATCGACTTTCGCTACTTTTTACCGCAAAAGGAAAAGGAGAAGTAAAATTAAAGCTTTTTGGCAACCTCAACTTCCTCGAATGCTTCAACTACATCTCCAACTTTTATGTCGTTGTATTTTTCGATGTTAAGACCACACTCATAATTGTGCTGAACCTCTTTAACATCATCTTTAAAACGTTTGAGTGATCCCAGCAATCCAGTATAAATTACAATACCGTCTCGAATAACTCTAACATTATTGTTTCTATTGATTTTCCCCTCGGTAACAAAACAACCTGCAATTGTTCCCACTTTGGAAATCTTGAAGGTTTCTCTAATTTCTGCAGTTCCAACAATTTCTTCTTTAAAGTCAGGAGAAAGCATGCCCTCCATAGCCTCTTTAATTTCATCAATTGCTTTATATATAACAGAATATAGTCGAATGTCTATCTCCTCTTTTTCTGCTAGCTTTCTTGCCCCTGCGGAAGGTCTAACTTGGAAACCAACAACAATTGCATCGGAAGCGGAAGCCAATAAAATATCAGATTCAGTAATCTGACCAACTGCTTTGTGAATTACATTAATTTGTATGGACTCATGAGAAAGTTTCAATAAAGAATCTGAAAGTGCTTCAATTGAACCATCGACATCTCCTTTAACTATAATATTCAGTTCTTGAAAATCTCCAAGTGCAATTCTTCTTCCAATCTCATCCAGAGTGATGTGTTTGGTTGTTCGTAAGCCCTGCTCTCTTTGTAATTGTTGGCGTTTAGATGCAATCTGCTTAATCTCTTTTTCATCGTTCATTACGTAAAAAGAATCACCTGCACTAGAAGCTCCGTTCATACCCAATACAGAGACTGGTTTTGATGGACCTGCTTCATTTACTGGTCTTCCATATTCATCGTGTAATGCTTTTATTTTTCCAAATTCAGTTCCAGCTAAAAGGGAGTCACCAACTCTTAGCATTCCATATTGAACAAGTAGGGTCGTAACATACCCTCGACCTTTATCTAAAGATGCTTCAATAACTGTTCCGACTGCATTCACTTCAGGGTCCGCCTTTAGCTCTAGCAATTCTGCCTCCAATAAAACCTTTTCAAGAAGCTCTTCAATACCGTCACCGGTCTTTGCAGAAACTTCCTGACATTGATATTTTCCTCCCCAATCCTCAACTAAGATATTCATTGATGAAAGTTCTTCTTTAATCTTGTCTGGGTTAGCACTTGGTCTATCGCATTTATTTAAAGCAAAAACCATTGGAACACCTGCTGCTTGAGCATGATTAATGGCTTCTTTGGTTTGAGGCATAACTTTATCGTCCGCAGCTACAATAATAATTGCCACGTCAGTAACCTGTGCCCCTCTAGCACGCATAGCGGTAAATGCTTCGTGCCCTGGTGTATCTAAAAAAGTAATGACTTTATCACTGTGGGTAACTGAATATGCACCAATATGCTGAGTAATACCACCCGCTTCACCAGCAGTAACCTCTGCACTTCTTATGTAATCAAGTAGTGAGGTTTTCCCATGGTCTACATGTCCCATAACCGTTACAATTGGTGGTCTAGAAATCATGTTTTCAGGATTTTGCTCGTCCTCAATGACTGAATCGGTAACATCAGAGCTAACAAATTCAACTTCAAAGCCATATTCCTCAGCAACCATAGTCAGAGTTTCAGCATCTAGACGTTGGTTGATGGAAGCAAAAATCCCAATAGACATTAATGTACCTATCACATCATTAGGCGATTTATCCATCATTGTCCCTAATTCTGAAACAGTGACGAATTCAGTTAGTTTTAGAATATTTTTTTCCTGTTCAGCTTTTATGTTTTCTTCCTCAATTCTTTCTGATACAGCTTGTCTTTTTTCTCTTCTATTTTTGGCTCCTTTAGATTTCCCTTTATTACTTAATCTTGCAAGGGTCTCTCTAATTTCTTTTTGAATTTCTTGTTCTGAAACTTCAGTTTTTTGCTCTTTTTTTGATTTTCTATGTTCTTGAATAGCTTTTTTACCCGCTTTTTCAACATTTACTTTCTTTATTCTTTTCCGTTTTCGTCTTTGCGTATCGTCACTTGAAGAGGAAGATTCGGCTTTCTCTTTTTCTTTGGGAAGCTCGATTTTTCCAAGCACAGTAGGACCACTTAGTTTCTTAGCCTCTGCTTTTATAGTTTTTACTTCTTCAGTACTGTCAGCATGTTGAGTTGAATCAGCGCTAGCTGGTTTAGGTTCAGAATTTTTACTTTCAACATTTTCAGCACTTTTTTCTTCAGTTTTAGATGAATCAGATGGTTCAGCTTGTGGTTTTTCCTTTTTAAGTGAATCAATATTAATTTTTCCAAGAACAGATGGTCCAGATAGTTTTTCAGCTGAAGCTTTGATTGTTGTCTCTTCTTTTCTTTTTTCTTCTTTTTGCTTCGCTTCCTCTCTTTCCTTTTTTATAGAAATGACCTTCATCTCGTCTCTTTCCATCTGAATTTCATTGGCCTTTTCTTTTTCAAATTTTTCGCGCTGAAATTCTTTTAATAACAAGAGATATAACTCTTCTCCAATTTTAGTATTTGGATTAGATCCAACATCTTCTCCAATAGACTTGAGATAGTCAACAATCGTAGAGATTCCAACATTCAACTCCTTTGCAACTTTACTTAATCTTTTTACTACTGCCATTATTTTTTTTTAAATGCGCAAAACAAATATTATTCAAATTCAGATCTTAATACTTTTAAAACTTCCTCTATTGTTTCTTCTTCCAAATCTGTTCTTTTAACTAAATCTTCTTTGGAAATTTCAAGTACGCTTCTAGCAGAATCACAACCAATGGCTTTTAATTCGTCCAGAATCCAGCCATCAATTTCATCAACAAATTCATCTAAATCAACATCATCAATATCTTCAGAGCCCTCTCTGTATACATCAATTTCATATTCAGTAAGTTTGGATGCCAGCTTAATGTTGTGACCGCCTTTACCAATCGCAAGTGAAACTTGATCTGGTTTTAAAAATACCTCAACTCTAGATTCATCCTTTATGTCCATGTTTGTAATCTTAGCTGGGCTTAGTGCTCGTTGAATAAGTAGCTGTGAATTGTTTGTCCAATTGATTACATCAATGTTTTCATTTCTCAATTCTCTAACAATTCCATGTATTCTTGAACCTTTCATTCCTACACATGCCCCAACAGGATCAATTCTATCGTCATATGACTCAACTGCAACCTTCGCTCTCTCACCTGGTTCACGAACTATTTTTTTAATGGTGATTAATCCATCGAAGACTTCAGGAACCTCCAACTCAAATAAACGTTCCAAAAATTCAGGTGCTGTTCTAGAAAGTACAATGATTGGGTTATTATTCCTTAAGTCAACTTTAGAAACTACCGCTCTTATTGTATCTCCTTTTCTAAAATAGTCAGAAGGAATCTGTTCAGATTTGGGTAAAATAAGCTCATTTCCGTCGTCGTCTAAAATGAGGATTTCTCTTTTCCATATTTGATATACTTCACCAGTAATAATGTCTCCAACTCTCTCTTTGTATTTGTTGTATACATTATCTTTTTCAAGTTCTAAAAGTCTAGACTGAAGGTTTTGCTTTAGAGACAGAATATTTCGTCTTCCAAAGTCACTAACCTTTATTTCCTGAGAGACTTCTTCACCCACCTCAAAATCAGGTTCGATTTTAAGGGCTTCAGATAACGAAATTTGTAAGGCCTCATCTTCAACTTCTTCATCAGGAACAATTTCTCTATTCAGCCAAATTTCTAAATCTCCTTTATCGGGGTTTACGATTACATCAACATTTTCATCGCTACCATATTTTCTTTTGAGAGTAGAACGAAAAACATCTTCAACAATTCTCATCATTGTTCCTCTGTCAATATTTTTCATTTCCTTAAACTCTGAAAACGACTCTATTAAATCTACTGCGTTCATACTAATTAATTATTTAAATGATATAACAACTTTGGTTTCTTTAATGTCTTTAAAATAGACCTGCGCTGATTTTTCTACCAACACCTTTTTCTTTTTACCTTCAATTCTTTCTTTTTCTTCCCAGTTAAGTACAATGAAATCCTCCTCTACAGAGCTAAGTAAACCTTCAAAACTACCATGGTTATTCAAAACAACTTTAACCTTTCTTCCAATATTTTTAACGTACTGCTTTCTAACCTTTAGTGGTTGGTCAAGTCCAGGAGAAGTGACCTTTAGTTCAAAATCACATTTCTCTCTATCCAAATTGTGTTCAATGTTTCTACTCACAGAAATACAATCATTAATGGAGACTCCGCTAGATGCACCATCTATTTCTACAAGAATGGAATTGGTTGAGCTTATTGTTACATCAACAAGATAACAACCGTTATCAAGTTCAACAATTCGATCATTCGCCAATTCAACAACTTTATTTTTACTTATCATGGGTACAAAAAGAGGGGACTTGCGTCCCCTCATAAAAATTCTTCATATTAATTTCATCGCGAATATAAAGAAAAATATACAAGTCTCTCATAAATGCGTAAATAATTTATGGTTTAAATGTATTTCTTTTTTTAATGAAAGAATTAATTAATCATATTGCTTTACTCAAAGTAAATGGTATAGGACCAAGAACAATTAGAAAATTAATTTCAGATTTTGCATCAACTCAAAATCTATTTAAGGCAACAAAAAAAGATTTTCAGCACAAGTATCAAAATAGAGGAGAAAAAATTTATAAGCTTGTTCAAGAAGGAAAAAAATTTATTTCTGAAGCTGCCACTGAATATGAATACTGTAAAAGAAAAAACTATGAAATTTTATCTTTTTACGACAATAATTACCCCAATAGCTTAAGGCATTGTACGGATGCCCCCCTTATCTTATACCAAAGTGGAAATATCGATTTAAATGAAAATACGTTGCTCTCTATTGTTGGAACAAGGACTAACAGTAAATATGGTGAACAGGTTGTTGAAAACGTTATAGATTCATTAAAAAATTATCAGGTCACTATTGTCAGTGGACTTGCTAAAGGTATTGATTACTTAACACACCATTTTTGTGTTCAAAACGACATTCCGAATATTGCAATTTTAGGTCATGGACTAGATAATATATATCCTAAATATCACAGCGAGATGAAAGAAAAAATTAAAAATAATGGAGCTCTAATTTCTGAGTTTAATCCAATGACCAAGCCCAGTAAATATAACTTTCCTAAAAGAAATAGAATAATTGCTGGTATATCCTCTGCAACATTAGTGATTGAATCTCCCATCAGAGGCGGTGCCATGATAACAGCAGGTATAGCGAACTCATATAATAGAGATGTTTTTGCTGTTCCTGGAAATTTCTTCGCTCAAAAATCAATGGGATGCAATCATCTTATATATAATAACGAAGCACATTTATTGGACAATTCAAAATCGTTAATTAAAATGTTAGATCTTAAAGAGAGGAAGTCATTGATTAAAAATAAACGTATTTGTAAAGAAGAAAAAATCGAATTAAAAAATGATGAAAAGAAGTTGTTTCTACAACTTGAGGAAAACATGAGCTTGAATTATGATTTTCTAATGAATCAGCTAAATGTTTCAATTGAACAACTTCAAAACCTAATTTGCTCACTTGAGATTAAAGGTTGTATTGAGTTGCATTTCGGAAATAAAATTAAAATCATAAAATAAATTAATTGACATTCCCTACTTTAGGAGCAATTGTGGATTTGTCAAACTTTATAGCAAAGCGATATCTTTTATCAAAAAACTCAAAAAGTATCATCAATGTTATCTCTCTAATTTCTATTGTTGGAGTTTTTGTTAGCTCTTGCGCAATGGTAATTGTACTTAGTGGGTTCAATGGGTTGGAAAACCTCGTAGAAAAAATTTACAATCAACATGAATCAGATTTAACAATATCTCCTATAAAAGGAAAAACTTTTTATGATTCAGATAGCATCATTCAAAAGCTAACAACCATTGAACAAATTGGTTTCACTTCAAAAATAATTGAAGAGGTTGCCATGATAAAACATGGTGAAAAATGGACTACTGCAATTATGAAAGGAGCAGAAAGGTCGTACTCAAAAATTACCAATTTGGATTCTTCAATAATTGATGGTAATGGTGATTTCTACTCAACGTTCGTTTCAGGATCAATAATTGGAGTGGGCATTCAAAACCAACTTCAGGTTTCTTGCGATGACCGATTTGATAACACAATAACAGTATATGGATTATTGAGAAATAAAAAGTTATCCACTCAAAATAAAAATGTTTTTAACCCTAAAAGAATTTCTGTTAGAGGTGTTTTTAACATAACTCCTGAATTTGACAACAACTATTTCATTGTTTCTCTAGACTTTGCTAGAGATCTACTAGACTATACAAATGAACTATCTGCAATTGAAATAGGTCTTAAGAAAGAAGCAAACCTAGAACTGGTAAAAAAACAAATCGAGAGACTAGTTGGAGTAGATTTTCAGGTTAAAACCAAATTTGAAAAAAATGAGCTTTTATTTAAAACTAATGCAGCAGAAAAATGGATGGTATTTATGATTCTACTTTTCATTTTTATACTGTCTACTTTCAATATTATTGCTTCACTCACTATGTTGATGTTTGATAAGAAAAGAGATATTTCAACATTGATTGCTCTTGGAGCAACCAAAAAATTAATTCAATCCATTTTCTTTAAAGAGGGTTTATACATCAATCTAATTGGTGGAATGTCCGGAATTATTTTAGGTGCTTTTATTTGTATGGCTCAATATCATTTTAAGCTAATTCAGCTTGAAAATTCGATTATTGATTATTGGCCTGTTGAAGTTGAGGCTACAGATTTATTTTATGTATTACTAGTCTTATTAGGAATTGGAATTATTGCTTCATATCTACCTACCTCATTCATACTTCGAAAACATTTTAAAACCTATTTTAATTGAGCTCTTTTGTTGTGGAACGAACAACAATAAATCGAACCAATTCAACTCTTGTTTTAGATACCTCTTTAATCAAAATTTTAAAATTTTCAATTGAAATTAAATCTCCTTTAGAAGGAATGCTTTCAGTATGGTGAATTATCATTCCTCCGACAGTTTCGTATTCCTCCAGCTCTGGGATATTCAGTCTGTATTTTTCGTTGATAAGATCAATTTCTGTTCTACCCGAAAACTCAAACTCATTTTCGGAAAGTTGCTTGTGATCTAGATCATCTAAATCATGTTCATCATCAATTTCACCAAAAATTTCTTCAATTACATCCTCCATTGTTACCATTCCTGAAGTTCCTCCGAACTCATCAACCACAATTGCGATACTTCTATTCTTTTTAATAAATTCTTCAAGGATTTTATTTGCTGAGATGCTTTCAGGAACAATACTTATTGGAAGAAGAATGGTTTTAATCTGTTTGGGCTGTTTGAAAAGCTCTAAACAATGAACATATCCAATTATATTATCAATATTGTCTCTATAAATTAAAATTTTCGATAACCCAGTCTCAATAAACTTATCCTTTAGCTCTTGAATGGCTTCATTAATTTCAAAAGCAATGATTTCATTTCTAGGGACCATACAATCACGTGCAATAACATCAGAAAAACCCAAGGCATTATGAAAAATTTTAACTTCATTTTCAAGTTCTTTGACGTCGGGAACTTCTTTAGTAAGCTCGTCCAGATAATTATCCAAATCTATTTTTTCGAACGCTACTTTATCGGATCTTTCAAACTTATCTTTTATGAAAAAAAACATCAATCCCTCTGCTACTGCAATTACAAGAAGCGTTGGAACCCATAGCACTCCATAGATAAGAATTAATGGAACTGCAAGAAAGCTAAGCGTTCCATTTGGATTTATTCGAAAAAAAGCTTTAGGTAAAAATTCAGCAAAAACAAGTATGAAAATTGTTGAAATTAGCGTCTGAACAAATAAAACCAATGCCGCTGAATCTATCCATCCAATTCCAAGAGTTAGAGCTTCAATTTGAGGTTTTAAAATAAATCCCATAAACCAAGAATAAACAACTAATGAAACATTATTACCCAACAGCATTGTTCCAATGAACCATTCAGGCTTTTTAGCAAAATAAGCAAGTAACTTGGCCTTGTACCCCCCTTTTTTATTGTCCAATTCAATTTTCAATCGATTGGCTGAAATAAAAGCGATTTCCATCCCCGAAAAAAAGGCAGAACAGACCAAAGAAAAAATAATTGTAACAGAAATAATTAAAGCCATTTAAATAGTAACCTTTGCCAAAGATAGAATCAATTGGGATAATTATCTAATTGGAAGATTTGTCTAATTTTATTCGAATTCCTCGGCGAACTAAATAAATCCCCCAAGCTAGACCAGATAATAAGAAGTAGGTCAACACCCCTTGGAAATTATCGACAACAGCAATTACAAAGGAAAATACTGAAGCCACAACAGCAATCCAAAACCAAACTTTTTCCAAAATTTTATTCCATTTTTTGATGCTATCAATTGATGATTTTTGATTCTTCATAATTAATGTGACTGTCTTTAATATTTAATAACCGATAAAAAGTAAAATTACTGTTTGCTACCAACTCATTTCCTGAAATAATTCCATTTTTTGATGAAACTCTAACAGGCCGATTGGTATAAATACTGTCTTTTTGAAAATAAATATTTAATAAATCTGTAAAAAGGGTATCGTTATTTTCATTAAAAAAAACAACATCCTCTTTAACCACCATAAACTGATCCTTAGTGTAAAGTTTACCGTAATTTGCGATTAAAACAGACTCAACATTTTCTAGGGAATCGAGAAAAGTAAGTTCCATACCAGCAGGGCATTCAAGAATCATATTGGAATTGTCCTCAAATCGGTGAACTTCGGGACTGATTAATTTCATTTTTGAATTTCCCATATCTGTGTAATACATCGTAACTCCTTTGGTAATTTCAACTGAAGTTTCGGGCAGAGATGAAATTTCCTTAATTTCATTTACAGAGTTGCAGCCCAGCAGGATAAAAAGTAAACCAACTAAATAAGCTGACTTAGACATGATTTACTAATCTCTTGTACGCAATTTTACTGATGAATTCCAACAGCTTACAGAATGTTCAGAGCCGTTTACCACATCAAGCATTATCAAATCTTTTTTCGGAAGCAAGGAACCTGTCCATGCATTAACAGTAGCTGATCCAACCTTTCCACATGCTTTGTCTGCATAATCTAAAGCCAAACAATAAATCAAGCTTCTTTCCAATGCTGAAGATCCACATTCGCTTGCACTAGCAGCAATTGCTCTTGCTTTTCTTTCATTAGAAATACAGTTATCTGTCATTGAAGAAGTTAGTCTAAATGCCTCTTTGAAATTTTTTCTCTTCAATGCAATGTCGTACAGCATTGTGTAACATTTTTGTTTAATATCCTCTTCACTTGCCACCTCCAAAGCTCGATTAAAACGTTCTTTTGATTTGGTGTAGTCACCCCTTTTGTGATCGGCAAGCGCAGCGTTAACAAGATCTTTAGCAGTTGGAGGATTGTCGGGATCGTTCAGAACTTTCTCTAAGAGCGCCAAAAAGAAATCTGAATCGGTACATTTCTTAGCACTCAGCATTCCAAACACCTTTCTTGTCAATCCCATGTCTTCAGGATTTGCTGCAACTTTTTTCGAATAAATATCTTCTAATTTCTCGCATGAAGCACAAGGTGCAATGCTCTGATCTAAAAAGCCCAAGACCGCCTTAAATTTATCTGACTTTATTTCGGCTTTGATGTTTTTATCGCAAAGATCTGACATTTGTTCAAAATCAGTTAAAAAAGCGTCACAATCAATTTTTTTATTGTTGAACATGTAAATGGCTGAATAAAAGAAAAGTTTTACATCTCCATAAGAAAGTGAACCGGAGTTATCATTATAAACTTCCTGAAACAAAGCATATGCTTGTTCATACTTACTTTTTGGAATAAACTTCATTATATCACTAGCAGACTTTAATTTAATCTCGTTGCAATCTCCGAAATTCTCAATCCACAAATCATAAATTTTGAACAATGTATCCACATAGCTCGCCAAATTCGGATCTTTTGCTTTGGCTCTTTCAGCGGTTATTTTTCTGTAAATGTAAGTTCCATTTTTATAAAGGTTTGTTTTATACTTTGGACAACTGTTTTGTGCCTTCCACCAAGATCCAGCAGCATCGCCCCAGTTTTTTTGCTTTAAAAACTCAGTATATAAAGAGACATTCGTTCGACAGCTTGCACTATCACTTCCCCAATTGGGTTGTTTTTGAACAACACAATCCTGAGCTGTTGTAGAACACATTATAAATAGGGATATAAGGACAAGTATATTTTTCATTTTGTTAATCATATTTTCTTTTTCTAAACCATCTATCGTATTTAGCATCAGGAGCTAAGCTAAATCCTAACAAGCATTTAAAGTAATTATCTTCAATTAATCCGTTTTGTGTTGTTCCAAGTTTCCCCAACTCAACTGCTAAATTAATTCTGGACAGAGAGCGAGAACTCAACAACGGTAATGAAATTCCAAAATTCATGCCATAGTTTACAAGCTGTTCTTCGTTTATGTTTATGAAAGTATTTCCAAACCTAGCCCCTAGTGAGTACGTGGACTTTTGAAAAACATTCTTGTTTTTGTTGGCGAAATCAAATGTTGGCGTTATTCTTCCACCAATAGAGAGTTCAGTCATCTGAGAAAGTTGCTGATAATCTGAAGAAACATTTGCAAAGCTTTCCTGGTATAAATTCCAGTTATAGACATAAAACTGAGCTCCGAGTGCCCAAACATTTTTATTCTGTTTGTTTCGTCCAATGTTAAAACCAATGGAAAATCGATCTGGGATGGAGACTGTTCCTGATTCGTCTTCGAAAAACTCTAGGGTATCCTTAGCAATTTCTTGAACAGAAAAATTATATGTAAACGTGTAGGCATAGTAATCTCTTTTCGCATTAATGTTTGAAGAAAATCGCTGTGTCGCACCAAACTGCCAATACCATTTATCGTTTTCACTAGCGCCAGAGATTTGCTGATAGTAATGTAAACCAGCATCAAACGAAAATCCACTTAATGATATTCTGTTTTGAACTCTGGAATTGTAAAAAGAACTTGTTTGAAAAATAACACTATTGTTTCGGTCTATTGTACCAAAAAGATACGATGAATTAAGTCCTAGTGAAAACCGAGTTGTATCCCCTTTGTTTAAAAAGTCATGTCCAATTCCCAATAGAATTCGATTGACACTTCCGTCACCAGAATAGTTGTAACTCACGGTATCTCCGACAATTAAATCCGTATCGGTTGATGTAATATCAAAACCAATTGTTGAAAAGGGCATTATCCCAAGAACTAATCCGGTTTTTTTTGAAATTGGGAGACCAATTAACATGTTGTTCAACGCCGCATTTGTACCACTTGAGGAATTTTCAACATCGTCAATCACAGCTTTGTAAGAAGATACTTTTGTTGTTACACCTAAGTCAAAAAGTGTGTTATTTTTTTTAAAGGAAGAGTAAGACGCGGGGTTTGAAACGTTAATGTAAGTGAAATCAGCAAAAGAAACCCCAATGTTTCCCATAGCTCTGTAATGTGCAGTAGAAATGGAATTAATTTCACCAATTCCAAATCTTGTGTATGGTGAGGTATTTAAATTTTGGGCTTTAACAAAGCCAAGCACAAATGTCAATACTAAAACAAAAACTATTTTACGAAACATTCTCTTGTAAAATTGTATGCATTCCCAGTAGGGTAATGTAATTGTGTGCAAATATGCTACTTTTTTGGTTATCAACCATCGGATATATAAAATCTAAATCTCCACCTGTAATAAATACTTTTAGAGAGGAATATTTTTTATGATATAGATCAATCAAATTATTTATTTCAGCAATCATTCCATGTACAACACCTGAGCGTATAGATTGGATGGTAGAGTCTCCTATGAGTTTTTTAGGTTTTTTCAGTTCAACTAACGGTAATTTATCTGTAAAATTATGCAGAGACTCGAGTCGCATTGCAAGTCCAGGTGAAATAGCCCCACCTAAATACCTATTTTCAGCATCGATAAAATCAAATTTTAGACATGTTCCTGCATCAATTATTAAGCTATTTGTATTAGGTTCGATTGTGAAAGCTCCTATTGCATTAGATAACCGATCAAATCCTAACGATTCAGGAGTTAAATAAGTATTATCAATTGGAAGCTGTAGACCATGCTCTAATTTTAAAATTGAAGAATTTTGTTCAAGAACATTGGTGGAGTAAATATCCTCCTTTACACTGCAAATTAAACCCATGTCAAACTTTAAGGAAGCCAATAGTGAATTTACTTCCTTGGCTGAGCAAGTTTGAAGGTCTAGAAAAGTACTATTCTGAAAAGTTGCCACCTTTGTCAAGGTGTTTCCCATATCAATTACCACATTCACAAGACAAATATAATCATGTAATAAAAAAAAATCCGGCACAAAGACCGGATTAAACTTTTAAAAAAAGTTAGTTTTTATAGGCTATTCAATTTCTGAATCGCTTTGATTTTCGATTTTTTGATTAAGCGAATCGGTAGCTGAATATTCAATTGCACTTTCTTGTAAGTCGTTATCGATAGAGCTTAACTCAGCATTCATTGAATCTTCAGGCTGACTTGTAAGAACTTCTTGCTCAATAATTTGCTCACTAGTTGATTCAGTTTGAGAATGTCCATCTCCTAATATTGGTGCTATTACTAAACCAACCAGACAAGTTAGTTTGATAAGAATATTCATAGATGGTCCTGAAGTGTCTTTGAATGGATCTCCTACTGTATCACCAGTGACGGCTGCTTTGTGTGCATCAGATCCTTTGTAAGTCATTTCTCCATTGATTTCAACTCCAGCTTCAAAAGATTTCTTTGCATTGTCCCAAGCACCCCCAGCGTTATTTTGAAAAATTGCCCACATCACTCCACTAACACAAACACCTGCCATATATCCACCAAGTGGCTCTGCTCCGAAAATTAGTCCAATAACAATTGGAGTTATTATTGTTAAAGCTCCTGGAAGCGTCATCTCTCTAAGAGCAGCTTTCGTAGAAATTTCAACACATTTACCATATTCTGGTGTTCCTGTACCTTCCATAATTCCAGGAATTTCTTTAAACTGTCTTCTAACCTCCATAACCATATCCATGGCTGCTTTTCCAACAGACTTCATAGCAAGTGCAGAAAATACAACTGGAATCATTCCACCAACAAATAATGCAGCTAACACATCAGCTTTGAAAATATTAATTCCATCAATTCCAGTGAAAGTCACATAAGCAGCAAATAAAGCAAGTGCTGTCAATGCAGCAGAAGCAATGGCAAATCCTTTTCCAACAGCTGCTGTTGTATTTCCAACAGAATCTAAAATATCTGTTCTTCCTCTTACTTCTTCAGGAAGTTCACTCATCTCAGCAACACCACCAGCATTATCTGCAATTGGACCAAACGCATCTATAGCCAATTGCATTGCAGTTGTGGCCATCATTGCTGAAGCTGCAAGAGCTACTCCATAGAAACCAGCTAGAGCATAAGAGCCATAAATTGCAGCAGCAAATAATAAAACAGATAAAAATGTTGATTTCATACCCACTGCAAGGCCTGCAATAATGTTGGTTGCTGCACCTGTTGAGCTATTCTGAACAATCTCCATAACAGGTTTTTTACCCAAACTAGTAAAGTGAGCAGTAACCATAGAAATTAATGCACCGACTGCCAATCCTATAATGGAAGAATAAAACACATTCAAAGAAGGGATCTCTTTAGCACCTTCTCCAAAAAAGTTCATTGTTATTGAGCTTGGTAACATCCAATCAATTAGAAAATAACTAGCTACTAATGTGAGCACAATCGCTGTCCAATTTCCTAAATCTAATGCCTTTTGAACCTGAGGTTCTTTTGCGTCATTGTTTTTAATATTAACAAGAAACGTACCTAAAATAGAAGCAATAATTCCTACACCAGCAATCATAACTGGCAATAATATGGGTCCAATTCCACCAAACGCATCTGAGAATTGACTGCCAGCAGCATCTGACATGTCTTTTATAATGTAGTTACCCAATACCATAGAAGCAAGGACAGTAGCGACATAGGAACCAAATAAATCAGCACCCATTCCAGCAACATCACCAACATTATCTCCCACATTATCTGCAATTGTCGCAGGGTTTCTTGGATCATCTTCAGGAATACCGGCTTCTACTTTTCCAACTAAATCAGCTCCAACATCAGCAGCTTTAGTATAAATTCCTCCACCAACACGAGCAAATAATGCAATTGATTCAGCGCCTAAAGAAAAACCTGCTAAAGTTTCTAGCACTATTGTCATGTCATGTAAATTAGTCCATTCACCTGCCATAAAAAAGTTATAGAAGATAATAAAAAATGATGTCAGCCCTAAAACAGCCAAACCGGCAACACCTAATCCCATTACAGCACCACCACCGAAAGATACTTTCAACGCTTTTGGTAAGCTTGTACGTGCAGCTTGAGTAGTTCTAACATTTGTTTTAGTAGCTATTTTCATTCCCATATTACCCGCTAATGCAGAAAAACAGGCCCCAAAAATAAAAGCTATAACAATCATCCAGTGTGTTGACTCTACAATGGTTGAAACTATAAACAATAGAATACTTACAATGATTACAAAAACAGTTAATAGTTTATATTCAGCATTTAAAAAAGCTAATGCACCTTCATATATATGATCTGAGATTTCTTTCATTTTACCGTCTCCTGCATCTTGTTTCATTACCCAAGATTTTTTGACTGACATATATAATAAGCCAGCAATCGCCATTACTATTGGCATATAAATCATCATTGATTCCATAGTTTTTTTTTTAACCGTGTGCAAAAATAGTGTTTTTATAGAAACCTCATAATATCCAGCCTTATTTAATACGGTAACTTATTTTAAACGCTTAAAAAATAGGTTTGTTTTATTG
>JAZADZ010000069.1:0-13322 GCA_036123135.1 Bacteroidota bacterium
TCCCAAACACATTGAGGTACAAATTCTAGCTGATCAGCATGGTAATATTGTGCATTTATATGAAAGAGATTGTTCGGTTCAAAGGAGGTTTCAAAAAGTAATTGAAGTTGCTCCCTGTCAGAACCTTTCTCAGTCAACAAAAGATAAACTTTATGAATACGCGCTTTCAATAACAAAATCTGTTAATTACAGTAATGCAGGTACGGTAGAATTTTTGGTGGATAGAAATGAAAATATATTTTTTATTGAGGTGAATCCAAGAATTCAGGTTGAGCATACCATTACTGAAGAAATTACAGGAATTGACATTGTGCGTTCACAAATTCAAATTGCAAGAGGACATCGATTGTCTGACCCTCAAATCCATTTAAAAAGTCAACATGAGGTGCCTTGTAAAGGGTTTGCCATTCAGTGTAGAATTACTACTGAAGATCCACAAAATAATTTCACTCCTGATTACGGAACTATTATTGCCAGAAGAATGGCCAATGGTTATGGGATACGTATCGATGCTGGAAGTATTTACACAGGATTTAAGGTTTCTCCATTTTTTGACTCCATGTTAATTAAAGTATCTGCTAAAGGAAGAACTTTAAAAGGCACTTGTAGAAGAATGATTCGGGCACTAAGCGAGTTTAGAATTCGAGGAGTAAAAACGAACATTAAATTTTTAGAGAATGTAATTAACAGTGAAGCTTTCCAAGAAGGGAATGTTACAGTTAATTTTATTGAAAATAATCCTCAACTTTTTCAATTTAAAAAAGGAAGAGACAGAGGAACAAAGGCGCTTCGTTTTTTAGCTGATGTTACGGTCAATGGTAATCCAGATGTCAAAACTATTAACGAAAGTCATGTTTTTCCGCATCAAAAAATTCCTGATTTTGACAAGTACGGAGCTTATCCAAAAGGCACTAAGGACATTTTGAAAGAGCATGGTAGAGATGGTTTTATAGACTGGCTCAAAAAAACAAAAAGATTAAAATTTACAGACACCACCTTTCGTGATGCACATCAATCGCTATTAGCAACAAGAGTTCGATCTGTTGATATGTTAAAAGTTGCAGAGGGATATGCCAAACACTTTCCACAGCTTTTTTCCATGGAAATGTGGGGTGGAGCCACTTTTGATGTTTGCATGCGGTTTTTAAAAGAAGATCCTTGGATAAGGCTAGAGTCATTGAGAGCTGCTATGCCAAATGTTCTGACTCAGATGCTTATAAGGAGTTCTAACGCTGTTGGCTATACTTCCTATCCGGATAACTTAGTAGAGGCATTTATTGAAGAATCAGGTAAAAGAGGAATGGATGTCTTTCGAATTTTTGATTCATTAAATTGGTTTGAGTCCATGAAAACAAGCATTACAGCTGTAAGGGAACGAACAGATGGAATTGCTCAGGCTTGTATTTGCTACACAGGAGAGGTTCTGAATAAAACAAACAACAAATACACTATTGACTATTATGTTGATTTAGCTAAAAAACTAGAGGATTATGGTGCACACATGTTGGCCATAAAAGATATGGCAGGATTGTTAAAGCCATATTCTGCCAAAGCGCTAATAACAGCTCTCAAAAAAGCTGTTGATCTTCCAATACATTTACATACTCACGACACCTCTGGACTTCAAGTCGCTACATATCTTCAAGCTGCAGAAGCTGGAGTTGATGTGGTCGACGTTGCGCTTGGTTCAATGTCTGGACTAACCTCTCAGCCAAATTTTAATTCTTTGGTAAACATGTTCGAGGGAACTAAAAGAGCGGAACAATTTAATATTGAAAAGCTAAATGAGTACTCTAATTATTGGGAGTCAACTAGAGAATACTATTATCCATTTGAATCTGGTCTAAAAGCCGGAACTGCCGAGGTGTTCAACCACGAAATTCCGGGAGGTCAATATTCAAATTTAAGACCTCAAGCAAGAGCACTTGGATTAGAAGAGAAATTTGAAACCATTAAAGAGAATTACAAGGATGTTAATGCGCTTTTTGGAGATATAGTGAAGGTCACACCTTCTTCAAAGGTAGTTGGTGATATGGCTTTATTTTTAACGGCCAATAATTATTCTTGTGAGGATGTACTAAACAATGGTGAGGCCATGTCTTTTCCTGAATCTGTAATTAAATTTTTTAAAGGAGATTTAGGACAACCTTACAAAGGCTTTCCAAAAGATGTTCAGAAAATAATTTTAAAAAATATCGAACCGTATGAAAATCGACCGAATGAACATTTACAACCAATTGATTTTGAACAGGAGCTAAAATCTCACAAAAGAAAATACCCTCTAAAAAATGAAAAAAAGGATTTGATTTCTAAGCTTTTGTACCCAAAAGTTTTTCATGATTTCTACACTAGTTTTGAGTTATACGAAGACGTTTCTTTTGTGCCAACCAAAGCATTCTTTTTTGGTTTAAAGCCCGGCGAAGAAATTATCGTTGAGTTTGAACCCGGTAAGGCTGTAATCATAGAATTAAGCTATGTTACACACGCGAATTCAGATGGATTCAGAAGAGTGTTTTTTAAACTCAACGGACAAAACCGCTCAGTTGATGTTAAAGACAATAGTATAACGGTTACAACGGTTAAGCACCTTAAAGCGGAATCCGAAAAGCACATTGGGGCACCTCTACAAGGTAAATTGATTGGAATTAAAGTTAAAAAAGGAGATGTTATTAAGACCGATCAGCCACTTTTCTTCCTTGAGGCAATGAAAATGGAATCGTCAGTACTCTCTACATGCGATGGCGTGGTTAAAAAAATTCACCTAAAAGAAGGCACTATGGTTGAACAAAATGACCTTGTGGTTGAAATTGAATAGATCATAGACTATGGAGATTTCAAAGAAAAAACCTTTCTTTCCTGTTAACAGCGAGCTTTCAAGTTATCTCCATGGTGTAGGAAGAGTAATAGCTCTACCCATTTCTTATGACGACTTATTAAGACACACCTTTGGCTTTCCTCTGCTAGACAAGCATGGAGAGGATACATTGTGGGAATCGGTAATGTATGGTGAGACTGTAATTAGTGAATTTAACAAGGGTCTTACCTATGTTTATTCATTACTTAGAACAGATGGTGACATGTCTTTCATGAAGCATCTTTACGTTGACAGAATTGACTATTGCCATTTTGGAAATTCAAAGCCATTCAGGATACGGATTGTCAATAGGTTTAACGACAATTACGATTACTTTTATGTAAAAAAAACAGATGCTTCCAGAGTATATGGATTAGAACTAGAATACATATTAAGTCCCAACAGAATAAATTTTTATATAGATGGCAACACACTAATTGAGGAGCACATTCCAGGAATTCCAGGCGATAAGTTCATGCAAACTTACACAGGAAGCCCTTCTTTCAATAAAGTTAGAATTGCAAAAGAGTTTGTGAAGTTTAATGAGAGATGTTTTGTTCGGCTTTTAGGGGATATGCGTTCTTACAATTATGTTATAGATATAACCCCTGATTTTGAAGATGAACAATATCGAGTTCGGGCAATAGACTTTGATCAGCAATGCTATGAGGGAAGAAAAAACATGTATTTACCACAGTTTTTCAAGGAAAACAGAATGGTAGTACAGTTTTGTTCTGAAGTGATGACTACAGAAACCATCGAACAGTATCGACAAGAAGAGAGAGTATTAATTAGAAGAAGATATGAAACTGCACAAAGTAGGTTTAAAAGATTAATTGCTTGTTTATGCAATGATAAACTTTCTTCAAGTTCAAAAATAAACACCTTGAAAATGGAACTAGAAAAACATCATAAAGTATCTTTTTCAAAGTGTTCTAACATGGGAAAAGTATTGGATTTGCATTTAAAACTAATGTTGTCAATAACTTAACTTTCACATTCCACTCAGCCAGTAGTAATTGTCTAATTTTAGTGGACAATAATTTGCTATGGCAAAAAAAACAGGACCTAAAAAAAGCATCTCATTAACTCGTGAGGTAAAGAAAGTTTTCGAATCTAACCCTGAATATACGTACAATTACAAACAAATTTCTTCTCTGCTTGGTATTCGAGACGTATCTGCAAGAAAGTTAATTATTTGTATTCTTGAAGATTTAGCGGACCAGGAAATAGTAACTCAAATTTCAAGAGGAAAATTCCAGCTTAGAGGCGGTTCACTTTTTTACAATGGAACGCTTCAATTTATAGCACGCGGAGGCGCCTATTTTATTTCTGAAGATTTCCAAGAGGATATTTTTGTTCACCAAAGTAGAACCAATAAGGCATTTAATAAAGATCAGGTTAAAATTAGAATTGTAAAGTTCAAGGGAAAACTTGAAGGAGAGGTTGTTGAAATTATTCAGCGCCATAAAAAAGAGTTCATAGGTACTCTACTAAAGAGTGGTGTTAACTTTTTTTTAAAACCCGATGATAAATTACTTCCCGTAGACTTTTTTATAGAGAGAAAACATTTAAACGGTGCTAAGGAGGGAAAAAAAGTTAAAGTAAAATTGTTGTCTTGGCCTAGTTCAGTAAAAAGCCCTTATGCTGCGGTAATTGATGTGTTAGGAAATCCGGGAGAGTTAAAGGTGGAGATGAATTCTATCTTGTCAGAATTTGGGTTCTCTGAAAAGTTTAAACCTTCAGTTCTTAGAGATGCAGAGCTCATTGCCGAGCCCAACTATGACAAAGAGGCACTTAAGCGAAAAGATCTAAGAAATGTGCTAACCTTCACAATTGACCCTCACGATGCCAAAGATTTCGACGATGCAATAAGCTATCAAGTGGGCAACAATAACAATGTTCTTATAGGAGTTCATATAGCTGATGTAAGCCATTATATAAAACCCAATTCAGAATTAGATAAAGAAGCCTATTTAAGAGGAAATAGTATTTATCTTGTAGATAGAGTCGTGCCAATGCTTCCTGAACGATTAAGTAATGAGCTTTGTTCACTTAGGCCGAATGAAGACAAGCTCACTTTTTCTGTGATTTTTGAAGTAGATTCAAAACATCAAGTTGTCGATTTTTGGATTGGAAAAACAATTATACATTCTGATTATAGATTTGCTTACGAGGATGCACAAGAGATAATTGAAGGGGGAGAACATAAAATTTCCAAACAAATTCTTCATTTACATAAAATTGCTCAACATCACAGAGCAAAACGACTTGAAAAAGGAGCGTTGAATATTGAAAGTAGAGAAGTTAGGTTTCAATTAGATGAAAATGGAGCTCCAATTGATGTAATGCTTAAAACCTCCAAAGAAGCACACAAGCTAATTGAAGAGTTTATGTTACTTGCCAATAAAAAAGTTGCTACAGTAATTGGAAAGCCGGCAAAAAATAAAAGAATTACTCCGTCAGTATATAGGATTCATGAAGAGCCAAACCCTGAGAAAATTAGTGATTTATCAATTTTTTTAGATCAATTTGACTACAGCATTGTTCGAGAAAAAAGCAAACCCATTTCAAGTAGCTTAAATAAAATAATGCAAAAAGCGAAGAAAAAAGGAGACTTACACATCATTGGTCCCATGATTATACGAGCCATGTCAAAGGCGATTTATTCCACAGATAATATTGGTCATTACGGTCTTAGTTTTGATTACTACACACATTTTACTTCACCCATTAGGAGATATGCGGATTTGTTGGTTCACCGAATTCTTCAGCATAAATTAGAAAAAAATGACTATCCCAATAATAAATCACTAGAACACCAGTGCAAACATATTTCTGGAACTGAAAAGCAAGCTGTTGATGCAGAAAGAGCCTCTGTGAAGTACATGCAAGTTGTATATCTTCAAGATAAAGTAGGTGAAATTTTCAGTGCTAAAATTAATGGTTTGACCGATTGGGGTTTTTATGTTGAGCTGGAGGAAAGTAAGTGTGAAGGACTTGTTTCCATGAATTCCTTAGATGGCGACCACTATTTTTATGACCAAGAAGTTCAAAAAATTATTGGTTACAGAACAAAAGAAACCTTTACGATGGGCCAACAAGTCCAAGTTGAAGTTTATCGCACCAATCTATATAAAAGACAAATAGATTTCTTGCTTCATAGGTAATTCACTATTCTTCGTTAATATATTAATCTATTAAAATAGTATATTCATCTACAAATTATATATATTAGTCGAATTATTTTTCCTTTTTTCTGGTGAAACAAAAAATAGATATTTTTTTTTATGGGGACCCTATGTGCCCTACATGTTGGGGAATGGAACCACATTTGAAAAAATTTATTTTTACTTACGGACATTTATTTTCAATAAAATATTTCATGGGAGGGTTACTTCCATTCCAAGATGAGGATAGTTCAATATTCATTAATAATCCAATTGATATTGCTAAAGATTGGGACGAGAAGAGTAAACAATACAATATGCCAATTGACGGGGACTTATGGAAAGAAGATCCTCCCGACTCTTCTTTTCCAGCTTCTATTGCATTTATTGCTGCCCAATTGCAAAGCTTGAAAAAGGGTCAAACCTTTTTGAGAATTATTCGTGAAATGGTTTTTGTACAAAAAAAAAATATTTCAAAATGGAAATATCTTCATATAGCAGCACGAGATGCAGGCTGTGATCTAGAAATATTTAAAAAATCATTCGAAGGTGAAGCAAGAGAGCAATTTTATTTAGAGCTTAAAAAAATAAGAGCACTAAAAATCAAAATTTTTCCAACCGTTGTGCTTTCAAATGTTCAAGGGAATTCAGTTCAGTTAAAGGGTTATCAAACTTTTGACTCTTTGGAAAGAGAGTTTATGCAGCTGTATGTTACATCGATTCAACGACGCTACGAAAAGGAAGGTATACGGTTATTTGACAATCAACAATCACTTACGACTAAGGAGTATGCTGAGCTTAAAAACATTAGCACGGATCAGGCTGAAAAAATCCTTACTTCCTATGAAAAGAACAAAAAATTAAAATCGCACAAAACAAAAAATGGAATAATTTGGACAAAAAATAAAATCACCATAATTGGCGGAGGTATTTCAGGGTTAACATTGGGGAACCTTCTTGAGAAGAAAAAGATAGAATATGAAATATTCAACCCCCCCTCCAAAAAGGAGTCAATCGAAAAGGCAAGTATTGTTTCAGAAAAAGGGATTGAAGTATTACAATCAATTCTAACAAGTGAGCAAATCAATTCATATGGGCATAAAATAAACTCCTTTAAGTTGTTCGATGAATTTGGAAAAATTCGTTCATCGGAGCAGCTTCCCAACACATTTGTTTTTAGCAATTCTAAGCTTACTGGACTATTGAAATCTGCTATTCCTAGAGCGAAACTGCATATGGATGTCCAATTAAAAGCTGTAATTAATGAAAATTTAATTGTCGATAAGGTCTTATTTAGCGGACTAAATCCCAAAACTGTTTTTCCTGAAATAGTTATTGTAGCAGATGACTCAAAAAGTAGAATAAGAGAAAAACTATTTCCAAACACAAAGCTATTAACCGACCCTATAAATGAAATTGTTAGCATCGTAGAGAGCGAAACACTCGCTTTGTCAATAGGAAATACATTTTTGAAATATACCAATCAAGAAAAAGATCTTGTTCTTGGAATAGTTCAGTTGAGTAATGCTAGAATTGCATGGTTTGTACAATTTAATGCTTTAAAATACAAAGCAATAGTAGATTTACCTGAGGATAAAAAAAGGTTCATTCAAAATAAATTTGGAAATTGGAATGCTCCAATTTTTCAATTAATTGAAGAAACAGAATTTTCGAATTCTTTTTTGTGGAATGAAAATAAAATGGATCATTACAACATAAATTTAAAATCGAATGCTTTTTTCCTTGGAAATCATCTTTCTCCGTCCCTGCCTCTCACAAGTAAATCCACCACAGAGTCTCTTGAGGATGCTAAGCTATTTTCAGATTTAATTACGGTCAATTCAATTGAAAAACAATCGGATATTGAATATTTATCGGAACAATATAACTTTAGAAGAGATAGCTTTTGCTTGAGAAAAAACAAAATGAGTCAGTCAAAAGAGTTAATCTCATCGAATGAGCTAGAAAAAAAGCTAAATGCTTTGTTAGGGACCTAGCTTTTCAAAAGGCACGATTGATGTTCCAATCGAAGTCACCACTTTTACAATGTAGAGACCACTGTTCCAAGAGCTTACTTTTAGAGAAATAAGTTTACTATTTAAATTTTCAATTACAGCTACAGCTCTTCCACTTAAATCAAAAACAGTTACCTGCTTCAATGGATATTCTGTTGACTTTATATTAAGTAAATCTGAACTTGGATTTGGATAAGCTTCGATGGATTGGCTTAATTGGTTCACATCCAACGAACTTGAAGGAAAGATATTTATATCATCAATATATAAATTATTTCCCCCACCAGATTTAAGAGAAAATTTAAATTTAAAGTTCTCAACACAAAAAGAATTTATAATGTTATTGATGTAAACCTGTTTCCAGTGAGATGGTTGTGGAGAGTAAGGAAATCCAGTATTGTTGGCAGTTGTTAGTTGACTATTTGAAATATTTTTTCTCACATACCATGTTTCACCACAATCCCAAGAACCTAAAATTTGAAACTGATCGGTATTATTTGAAGAGGTATTTGCAAATGCATATTTAAAGCCGATGGTTACCGCTGACTCGTTTGATAAATCAATGGTGTTACTTTCTAGTTCATATTTATAATTAATGGTACCATTAAAATTATCTAGTTTAATGGAGTTGTTTCCTGAGGAGGAACTTCCAGTTGACACTTCCCATAGCGAACTATTTGGGAACCAATTGTCATCAACAGAAATTGGGTTTTCAAAACCTTCTTGAAAAGGAATTGGTGCTCCAAGCCCCTGTAAGACACCAATAAAATTGTTTTTGGTCTCAGAAATTGAAGTATTACCATCGCTAGCGGTTAAGGTAACTGGAAAAACACCAGGAGAATTGTAAACAACCGTTGGATTTTGAAGGTTAGATGTTGAAGGAGATCCACCCGGAAAGTCCCAATTCCAAGAGGAAATATTGTGAAAAGACAAATCAGTAAATGCTACAGAATCTCCCGAACAAATAACAGGCTTATTGGTTTCAAAATTGACGTTACAAAGTGTTGGAGCTGAAAGTGTTCCTGTGGCAATAAGATTTGAAGTTTGCCAGAGATTATCTCTTCCTCCAACAGAAGAGGTAAGTGCAGCTCTCATACGATTGGCTTGACCAGGAGTGAACATTTTTCTACAACTTGCATAGTTCATGTAGTTTTCAGTATTTCCTAGTGGTCCACAAGAGGTATCATTTTGATTACACCAAGTGGTTCCAATGGTATTAGGTGTGTCAATTACATTGTCATCGGTGTTACAATTGGACGCCAGTCCAGGCTCGTTGGTACTTCCCCAAGTATGAGCAAGGTTGAGCCAATGTCCAGCTTCATGGGTTAAAGTTCTTCCGCCCAAGCTGTTCCCAGTTCCAATTGTTCCAACATAATCGTGTCTCATCCATATACTAGCATTCATTGAGTTTCCAAATGAATTTGATGGGTAATTTGTATATCCAGCAACACCATCAGATGGGTTTCCACAAACAACAACATTGAGGTAGTTGTGACTAGACCAGTTTCCCTGATATACATCATTTCCATTAATGATATCATTGATTTGATCGTTACCACCCGAAAAATTGGACACATAGCTATTTGGAGAGGGAGTTCTTGTAATTCCACTGAAACAGCTTCCGTCTGGGGCAATTGTAGCCAATACAAATTGAACTTCAACATCCGCAGGTAAACCTTGAAAGGCTGGATTTACAGTAGAAGCATCTGAATTAAGTTTTCTAAAATCTTCATTTAAGACATTTAGACCATCTAAAATTTGAGCATCTGAAATGTTTTCTATTCCTCCATTATGTATAACGTGGAATACAATCGGAATGGTGTATACAATACCTTTAGTTTTTTGAGCTAACATTTTTTTTTCATGTTCTTCTAGTATTTTTTGTTCAGCGAGATGAATTTTCAATCTCTCTGGAGATTTTAGCATTTCTCTAAGAAGACGATGCTGACCACATCCAACACCAATAGAGTGTTGAGAATATCCAACGCATACCAATAAAGCAAGTGAAATAGAATATAGAACTTTCATCAAGAGTTTATTTACCAACAAGTTAACCAAACAATGGTTGTCTAGTTGGAGGTAAAAGAATTTTCTTAAAGTTATGTAGAAATAATGAAAGCTGGGTCGATAAGATCTTGACCGCGGTATTTTTGAAAAAGCTGTATGGTTGCAATAACGTCTTTTTCGCAGTAATTAATGATTCGATCAATGTCCTGATCTTCATAGAAGATTTTAGCAACTTGACTACCATCAATGTCATCTTTAGGAGTTGGAATGTTAAAAATATTTGTGAGTAGTTCTAAAGAAGTGTAATGCTTATAGTCACCAAATTTCCATAGTTCAAGTGTATCAATGTTATTTATTTCCCACGGTTTTTTTCCTGCATTGTTGAGCAGTATGGGAAGTTTCATTTCGTTGACAAGCAGTCTTCTTGAAATGTATGGAAAGTCAAACTCTTTTCCGTTGTGGGCACACAAAATATAGCTGTTATGGTTGTAATGAGTGTTGAGTAAGTCGATAAACCCCTGTAATAATTTTTTCTCATTCAAGCTACTAAAGCTTTTAAGACGTATTTGCATTTCGCCTTTAGCCTGGATTAAAAATCCAACTGAAATGCAAATGATTTTTCCAAATTCAGCATATATTCCAGCTTTTTCATACACCTCTTCAGCACTTAATTGGTCTTTCTCTTGTAAATACTTTGTTTTTTTGCTCCACAAAGATTTAGAGGTATCATTGAGGTCTTGGAATCGGTAAACCTGTGGAACCGTTTCAATATCGAGAAATAATATTTTTGAAGTATCTATATTGTTAAGCATATTATTTGATTAGCACTCCTTTTTTTTTGAGTAAAGGAATAGTGGTAAAGTTCTTTTGCTGAATGGCATCTGGAAGAAAGATGTATTTTTTATCATAAATTACATCTTCAATGTAATAGGTAACTAAAAATTCATTTGTAAGCCCAAAAACAGCCTCGTTAATCAATTCAAATGGTTTGTAGGATTGTTTGGTTAAATCTCCAAGAAAATGACTAAATGAGGTGGTTTTCTTTTTTTGATCGTTAATTGCCCCATAACCTCTTGAAGAAACAAGTACATTTTTTATAAGAAATGTATTGTAATTAATAAGGTAAACTCTCCAAACGACCTCTCCTTTAAGCTCCTCTCTTACAATACCAACAGCAACATCTTTAACTTTAGGAATAGTAATATCTTTTTTCACAACTTTAAATTATTTTGAGACTGTTTCAGCCATTTTTAAGTACTCCCAAAGGTCAGAAGGATGTCCATCGCTTTGAACTTTTTTTCTTTTTTTTCCTGTTCGTACAATAACTATTTTTTTTTTGGGATAAATAATTATGTACTGTCCAAACAACCCTCTTGCATAATGAATAGGAGCATTGTTGTAGCTAGCACACCACCAGTGCCATCCGTATCGACTGTTTTCTAAACCTTTTTTATCAAGAATACTTTTTTCAGGTTTAATAGCATTTTTAAGAAATTTTGTTGGAATTAGTTGCTGTCCTTCCCATTTCCCATTGTTTAGAATCAACTGACCAATTTTTGCAAAGTCTCTAGATGTAGCATAAAAACAGCAAAAGCCTTTTTCATCTCCATCTTTTCTATCTAAACTCCAAAGGGCGTTGGATTCAGGTCCAATTTTTGACCATATTTTTTCCTCCATATAATCACTTATTGTTTTACCCGTTGCTTGCTCAAGCACATATGTTAAAATTTGAGTATCACAGCTTTTGTAATGGAATCTTTTCCCTGGTTCACTTGTTACCTTCAGGTTTTTAATGTGTTCCCTTAAATACTTTCCATAGTACGCTTTGGCATTGTCAGAATAAGGGTTTTTTCCGCTTTCTTCCCAATTTAATCCGCTTGACATCGAGAGAAGATTTTTTATGGTTATTCTAGCTTTTTTTGGACGATTAAATTCGGGTAAAAAATCACTTACGTATTGTTCAACTGATTCAATGTAACCTTCGTCAATGGCAATTCCGATTAGAAAAGCAACAAAACTTTTTGAAGCTGAGAAAGAATTCGTTTTCGTTAAAGATGTATATGGGTCCCAGTATTTTTCAAATACCAATGAATCATTTTTAAGTACTAAAAAACTTGCTGTTTCGATTTGTTGAAGCTCGATAAGATCTTTATTTGACAATGAACTTTCATTATAATTGGTGGATTCTTTGAATGGTATAGAACTACTTGAAACCATTTCATTGTTATAAAAAAGATCTACGTCATTAATTCCAGGTCCAGTCTGACCGCGTAAATACGTAAATGCGAGACCTCTGAAAAGATATCCGTAGCCTGCGATTAGATGAAAAATCACAATTGCACCAAGCAATAAGAAAACAAGTAATGTATTTTTTTTTGCGATTGAATTTTTTTTATTCATAATCGAAATCAAAGACATTAGAAAGATTGATTTTTAGCTTTTTCTTTAAATTTTCAAAATCCACTAATTCACCAATTTCATTTTGTAGGGAGGTAACACTTTTGTCTTTAATTCCACAAGGAACAATGGCATCAAAGTAGGATAAATCAGTATTGACGTTAAATCCAATCCCATGCATGGTTACCCATCTGCTACTTTTAACCCCTAGGGCACATATTTTTCTTGGATTGTTCGATTTCACATCAATCCAAACCCCTGTTAGTCCATCAATTCTGTCACCAACTAAACCATATTCTTTTAATGTTAAAATAACAGACTCTTCCAAAAAACGAAGATACTTATGAATGTCTGTGAAAAAATAATCTAAATCAAAAATTGGATAGGCAACAAGCTGACCAGGACCATGGTAGGTGATATCTCCTCCTCGATTTATCTTATAATAGGTTGCGTTGAGTTTTTTTAAAATAGCTTCACTAACCAATAGATTTTCTTTTGACCCACTGGTTCCTAGCGTGTATACATGGGGATGCTCACAAAAGAGCAAATGGTTTTTTGTTTTTGTAGTGGAGTCAGGATTTTTTCGATTGTAAATTTTTTGGTCTATGATTGGTTTAAACAATGAGGTTTGATAGTCCCAAGCTTTTTTGTAATCGATTAATTCTAAATCTTCAAAAGCTACAATAGGACAACTCATGACGGGATTTTAGAGAGTTCTCCCTTTAAGAAATCAATTACATTTACTTCAATTGGGTCAACTTGATTTAATTCAGCTAAGTAAACACTAACCCAATCTCCAAAAAGAATAAGGTACAAAGCTTGCTCGATGGCACTTTCTCCTTTGGCCGAAACATCAAAAATTGTTGATGTATAGTTGGA